>DATAZJ010000584.1:0-5538 GCA_036272115.1 Rhodopila sp.
GGGAATATGGATGGCGACGACATTCAGCCGGAAATACAGGTCCTCCCGGAAGTTCTGCCGCGCCACCTCCTGCTCCAGGTCGCGGTTGGTCGTCGCGATGATGCGGACGTTCAGCCGCACCGGCGCCCGCCCGCCGATCCGGTCGATCTCCCGCTCCTGCAGCGCGCGCAGCAGCTTGGCTTGCAGCCTTCGGTCCATCTCGCTGATTTCGTCCAGCAGGATCGTGCCGTTCTGCGCCGATTCCAGCTTGCCGATCCGTTGCCCCAGGGCACCGGAAAACGCCCCGCGCTCGTGGCCGAACAACTCCGACTCCAGCAACTGGTCCGGGATCGCGGCGCAGTTGACGGCAACGAACGGACCGGCGGCACGCGGTGAGTTCCGGTGGATATAGCGGGCGATCACCTCCTTGCCCGTCCCGGACTCGCCGCCGATCAGCACCGAGGCATCCGATCGGGCAATGCGTTGCGCCCGCTGCACCACCGCGAACATCTGCGGATCGCGATACACCAGCCCGTCGCCGGCCGGCGTTCGCTGATGCGACGGCGGAAACGCGGCGATCCGCTCCGGGCGATTCCCGTCCGGCGGGAAAACGCTCTCCAGGTCGTCGGGGACCAGGAAGCCGGGTGCCGAGTAGGCGGTCATTGCGAGCGATCCGACTTGACGATTTCCGTCATCGTCACGCCCAGCCTGGTGTTGTCGACCATCACCACCTCACCGCGCGCGATCAGGCGGTTGTTGACGTAGATGTCGATCGCCTCACCCAACCTTCGGTCGAGTTCGACCACCGCGCCACGGCCAAGCTTCAGCAATTGCGACACCTGCATCGTCGCCTTGCCAAGCACGGCGCTGACGGTGACCGAGATGTCATAGACCGCCTCCAGGTCCTTGGCGGTCCCAATCTCCACCGTCTCCCGCAGGTCGGGGGACGGTGGGTTCGGTTGGTCGCTCATAGCGGATTCCTAACGGTTGGGTTGGCTGCCAGCGGAATGATCGCGTCGCGCAAATCCGCCAGCAGCGCTGAACGGCTGATCGTCGCCTCGCCGCGGTGCCAGCGTATCGTTACGGACTCGCCGGCATCGCCTGCCTCCAGCGCATGCGACAGCGCGGAGATATCGCCGAAGCACTGCGTGCTGCCCTCGTCGTTGCTCAGCACGAACTCCGGCGCCACGGTCAGCGCCGGCTTGATCCGGTCGGCGACCGAACGCACCCGGTCCAGCAGCCGGGCGGACCAGGTGTCGGTTGTGACGGCGATGACGGCGTTGACCAGCAGGTCGGCGACCACCACGGACGCCGCGTCCACCGCCTCGGCGGCCTTGGCTTCCAGGTCATGCACCGAAGTCAGCAGCCGCGCTGAAATGGCCTGGTCGTTGCCATGGGCGTCGCGCTCCTGCCGACCGGTCAGATAGCCGTCGGTCCATGCCTGTTCGCGGATTTCGCCCAGCTCGTCGAACGGCGCAGGCTCGTCTTCGGCCGGCGGCGGGGCAGGGGCCTCCCTTGGCTCGTTGAAGTCCTCGAAAACCGCGAATGTCGTATCGGTCGTCATAGTGCCAACCCCTTGCTGGATAGACCCCGCCAGTCTTTGCCCCCCGTCGTGGCGTCCCGTCGCGGCTTCCCGTCGCGGTGCCCGTACCGTGGCGCCCTGTCGCGGCGATGCTGCTCTATTCGATCATCCTGTCGTCGCTGCCCGTGCTGATCTCGATTTCGCCGCTGGCCGCCAGTTCCTTGGCCAGATTCGCGATGTTCGCCTGCGCATCCTCGACATCCTTCAGCTTCACCGGGCCAAGCGCGGCAATGTCCTCGCGCAGCATCTTCGCCGCGCGTTCGGATAGTTGCGACAGAAACAGCGTACGGATCGCTTCGCTGGCGCCCTTCAGCGCGATCGGCAGCTTTTCCTTGTCGATCTGCCGCAGCAGCACCTGCAGCCCAGCCGAGGTCACACGCACCAGGTCGGCGAAGGTGAACATCTGCGACTTCACCTTCTCGGCGGATTCCCGGTTCCGCTCCTCCAGCCCGGCGAGGAACCGGGTCTCCGCCTTGCGATCGAAGTTGTTGAAGATCTCGGCGATCAACTGGTGCGAATCCTGCCGCGACGCCCGCGCCAGGTTCGACATGAACTCGGCCCGCAGGATGCGCTCCACCCGTTCCAGCACGTCCTTCTGGATGGATTCCATCCGCAGCATGCGCATGACCACCTCCATCGCGAAGGAATCAGGCAGCAGCGTCAGCACGCGGGCGGAATGATCGGCCTTGACCATCGACAGCACCACCGCCACGGTCTGCGGGTATTCGTTCTTCAGGTAGCTGGCGAGGATCTCCTCGCTGACATTGCCCAGCTTGTCCCACATGGTCCGGCCGGCGGGACCGCGGATTTCTTCCATGATCTGCGTGACGCGGTCCTTCGGCAGGGCCTTCATCAGCAGGTTTTCGGTGCTTTCGAAGCTGCCCATGATGCCGCCGGTGGCACCAAAGTTCTCTACGAAATCGCCGCACAGGGTCTCGACCGTATCGGCGTGGATCACCCCCAGTTGCGCCATGGTGGCCGAGATCGCCTTGATCTCGTCCTCATGCATCATGGCAAACAGCTTGCCGGCATGCTCCTCACCCAGCGCAAGCATCAGGATCGAGGCCTTGTGCAGGCCGGACATCTCCCCATCCAACGCATTGCGAGCTGCCTTAGCCATTGTATCCGCACATCCTGGTCGTCATGGTACCGGAAGAGTCGGGATACAGGGCTAACCGGTAAAACTTACCAATCCGTTAACGGAAACAGGCTGCCCACGACGTTATTATATCGCACAGACCACCGTATGCAGACTGACCGCCTGCCGTGCCGCCATAACCTCAGGCGCTGGTGGACAACGCCAGCGCAGACGCTCGGGCCGCCGGGTTTCGGCCGCCGGGTCCCCCGTATCGCGTGGCCGCGGGCGGCGGCGCCGCGGCGCGGGCGACGATCCGCACGATGCGGGTCTGCACCGCGATGGCACGTTCCAGCAGTGCCTGGTTTTCGCTCGCCAGGCCACCCAGGCGCTGTCCCAATGCAGCCAGCGGCGGCGGGACCACGCCCAACTTCGGCTGTTTCATCAACTCCGCAAGCGCCGCCTCCTTGGCCGCCACCAACGCGACGGCGGCGGGAAAATCCATCCGCTTCAGCGCCTCGTTCTCCTGCGTCAGCACGTCCGCCAGACGCTGTGCCGCGTCCAGGAGGCCGGTGCTCATTTCGACCCTGCCTCCTGCGCCCGCAGCATGGCATCGTAGATCGGCTTGGACAGCCCGAGACCGCCACGCGCCTCGATCTCCTTGGCAAACGCCTGCACCAGCATCGGCTTCCACGCCTCCTCGCCCGCGCCGCCCCCGAATGCGTCGTGCGCGCTGTCCACCGTGTCGAACATCGGTTCCAGCATTTGGCCGATCGCCATCGCCTCGAAATCATGCGCCGCCTTGGCGATTTTCGCCGGATCGGGCGCCTGTGTCGGACGCGCCGTGGCGGGCGGCCCGGCGACCGGCAGCACCAGCGACGGCATGGGCGACAGCGTTGTCATCAGCGCACCTCCAGATCGGCCTGCAGAGCCCCGGCCGCCTTGATCGATTGCAGGATACTGATCAGGTCGCGCGGTCCGACACCCAGCGCGTTCAGGCTGGCCACCAGGTCGCGCAGCGTCACACCGGAGGTCAGAATGCCCAGCTTCTTGTCGTGCTGGTCGTCGATGGCGATCTGCGTCCGCGGCACCGTCACCGTGGTGCCCTTGGACAGCGGACCGGGCTGGCTGACCTGCGGCGTTTCCGTGACCCGGATCGTCAGGTTGCCCTGCGCGATCGCCACCGTGCTGATGCGCACGTTGGCACCCATCACGATGGTGCCGCTGGCCTCATCGATCACGACGATCGCGGCATTGTCCGGCTCGACCCGAAGATTCTCGATCTGCGCCAGCGTGCCCATCGCATCGCGGCCGGTCAGGTCGATCCGCACGGTCCTGGGGTCGGTGACCTTGGCGATGCTCCCCAGCGTCCGGTTGATGACCCCCGCGATGCGTTCGGCCGTCGTCAGGTCTGGATTGCGCAAGCCCAGCCACAGGCCATTGTTCTTGTCCAGATCGAACGGGATGTCCTTCTCGACCGTCGCGCCGTTGATCATCCGCGCCGATGTGGGCACGCCCTTTGTTACCGACGCACCAGCCCCGCGCGCCGCGATCGCGCCGGTGGACAACGTCCCCTGGCCGACCGCATACACCTCCCCGTCCGCGCCCAGCAGCGGCGTGACCAGCAGGGTGCCCCCGGTCAGGTTCGTCGCATCCCCCAGCGCGGAAACCGAGATGTCGATGCGGCTGCCGCTCCGCGCGAACGCCGGCAGTTCGGCCGTCACCATAACGGCGGCAACATCCTTGGTGGACAGCACGGAGACCTGGTCCCGCGTGTTCACCCCCAGGCGCTCAAGCATCCCGACCAGCGATTCGCGCGTGAAGACATTGTTGTTGAGCTTGTCGCCGGTGCCGTTCAATCCCACGACCAGGCCGTAGCCGATCAACTGATTCTCCCGCACCCCCTGGACGTCGACGATGTCCTTGATCCGCACGTCCGCCCGGGCCGCGATCCCCAGGCAAGGGACCAGGCCAAGCAGAAGGGCGGCGACCATACGCAATTTGCCCAAGGGCTCATCCTAACGAAGGCAATACATCCCCCCTGCAGCAACTTTCATGCCGAACCGGAAAGCCGGTATTCAGCCGGTCTCGCGCCGCAGGCGGGCGGCAAATCCTGCCGGCCGGCAGCCGGAGGCGGCAGCGAATGCCGATTGGCGTCCCACGCCATGGCATCGCCGTGACGTTTTCGAACCTGCTCTTGGCGTCCGCCGGACAGGTCGCTATACGTCCGCGCGTTCCCTACCCGGAATGGGCCGGGCGCTGGCATTCGCGGCTTTCGGCCAGCGGCGGCAGGCGGGCGGACAGGCAGGATCGAATGCGCATGATGATGAGTTTGCCGCCCGATTATCGCCCCACCGAGGACGAAGCGTTCATGAACCCGCTTCAGGTCGAGTATTTCCGCCAAAAGCTGCTGCGCTGGCGGGCCGATCTGCTGCGGGAGGCCGATGGCACCCTCGCCAGCCTGTCCGAAGGCGGCATTCATGAGGCCGACATCACCGACCGGGCCAGCGTGGAAACCGACCGGGCGCTGGAACTGCGCACCCGCGACCGGGCCCGCAAGCTGATCTCCAAGATCGACCAGGCGCTGGTGCGGATCGAGGTCGGCACCTATGGCTACTGCGAAGAAACCGACGAACCCATCGGCATCCGGCGCCTGGAAGCGCGACCCATCGCCACGATGTCGATCGAGGCGCAGGAACGCCACGAGAAAATGGAGCGCGTCCACCGCGACGACTGACCCGCCAGACCACCTATACCAGTCCCCAATGACAAGGACTTCCGTCCGCCCAATCTCGTCACGCCGACGCAGATCCCCACCCCGCCGTCCCGTCCTGCCGATGCAGATCGGCATCCCCGCCTTCCGCCCAATCCCGTCATGCCGACGCAGATAGCCATCCCCGCA
>DATAZJ010000585.1:0-9306 GCA_036272115.1 Rhodopila sp.
CAAGCCCTATCTGGCCGCGCTGGGTCATTTGCACCGGGACCAGGAGGCGACGACCATCCGCCGCCGGCTGTTGGCGCTGGAGCCCGATTTCACCATCGAGCGGTTCCTGGAAACCAACCCGATGGAGCGGGAGAGCGACAAAGTGCATTACGCCGAGGGTCTGCGTCTGGCGGGTATTCGCGAGCGGGATCCTCCGGCGGCGAATGCGCCGATCATTCTTCGGCCGGGGCTGAATTAGGCGTCTTATCGTTGGCGTCTCGAGGGTTTTTGATGCCCGCACGATTTAGGGGTGCGGTTGTGCGTTTGGTTGTGGGATTGATGGCGTGGGGCTGGTCGTCGCCGCTGTTTTTTTGAGGCGGATAAGCGGGGATGACGCGGGATTGTGGCGTTCTCACGCTACTTTCCGATGAAACCATTATCGAGCGCGTTGGCGGGCCTGGAGCATAGCGGACGATCAGGTTGGTCTCCGGCGGCGACAACCGCGCATCCCTCTGCATCCCGCTCATCTGCCTTGAACAACCTGGCTTTGTCCGCGGGGCGCTGGTGCCGGTTGCGTTTGTACAGAATATCCGCAGCGCGTTAACCAAATGTTAGCAATCTGGACGGTATGTCTTGTCGGGCCGGAAATCCGGCGCTCTGACTGCAACCCTAAAACAGGGTTTCCCCACCGTGCGAGCCCTTTTGTGCCTGTTGCTCTGCCTGACGGTCGTGGCGTGCGCACCAGGACATGGCCTGCCAATGCTTCCGTCAGTCGCACCGGGCGCCTACCGGCTAGGGGTTGGCGACGAGGTGCGACTGATCACGGTCGGCGACGATACCCTGACAGGCGAGTTCAAGGTCGGCGCCAGCGGCAAGATCGCGCTGCCTCTGCTGGGTGAGATGCCGGCGTCGGGACAGACTCCGGATGGGCTGGCGGGCGAGATCCGCCAGGCGCTGGTGAAGAACAATCTCTACAATGCGCCGTCAGTGTCGGTGGAAGTGACCACCTACCGGCCGATTTTCGTGTTGGGCGAGGTCAGCAAGCCTGGCCAGTATCCGTATCAGCCGGGGATGACGATGGTGACGGCGGCGGCGGTGGCGGGCGGCTTCACATACCGGGCGATCGACGGCTATGCTTCGGTGGTGCGGACCCGGGATGGCGAGGCCATCGAGGGGAAAGCGACACGGCAGACCCTGATCCAGCCGGGTGACGTCATCACGATCTATGAGCGCAGGTTTTGAATTTTCTTCGCGTTGCCGCTTTCCTGGTTGTGACGACGGTGGGAGCAGCGGCGGCGACGCCGGGTCCCGCGCCCGGTCCGTTGCACATCGTTGGCGGACCGAATACCGGGGGCTGTATTGCCGGTGCGGTCAGCCTGCCGCCGGAGGGGACCGGGTTCCAGACCATCCACCTGGATCGCAGCGCGTTCTGGGGCGCGCCCTCGACCATCGCCCGTCTGGAGCAGTTCGGACGGGAGGCCGCCGCGGCCGGCATGCCGACGCTGCTGGTGGAGGATATCTCGCGGGCTCGGGGCGGGCCGATGCCGGGGGGTCATGTCAGCCACCAGATTGGTCTGGATGCCGATGTCGGGCTGGATATGGAGCCTCGGCCGCCGCTGTCGGATGCGGTGCGGGAGACGGTCGTGCTGCGCAGCCTGGTGCGGCCGGATGGGCGTGGTGTCGATCCGGCGGTGTGGTCGCCGCGGGAGATCACGCTGCTGCGGATGGCCGCCGGGCTGCCGGATGTCGACCGCATCCTGGTCAATCCGGCGATCAAGCAGCAGCTTTGCCGGGAGGTGACCGGCGACCGGTCGTGGCTGCATCTGATCCGGCCCTGGTATGGTCACGCGGCGCATATGCATATCCGGTTCCGCTGCCCGCCTGGTCAGTCCGATTGCGTGCAGGCCGCACCGCCGCCGGCGGGGGACAGTTGCGATGCGACGCTGCAATGGTGGTTCAATCAGTTGGACGTGCCGGCCAAGCCGTCGGTGCCGTACAGGCCGCCTCCGGCGCCGGCGGCGTGCAGGGCGATTTTGAGTGGGCGGTGAGGGTTGGTGGCGGTGTCGTGCGGGGCGGCGATACGTCCGAGGCTTTCCGATGTTGACGCTTTTTTGGGCTCTCGGAAGACGGCGTGGATGCCGACCTGCGTCGGCATGACGGGGGAACGGCGGTGGCTTGGTGTTTCGGCTGTCCTGCGCCCGGTGGCGGCGAGGTCGGCGGCGCGGTCTGGTCGATGAGACGGCCTTGGAAGACGGCGTGGATGCCGACCTGCGTCGGCATGACGGGGGAACGGCGGTGGTTCGGCGGGCCTCGGACTTTGGGTCGGTTGTCGCGGTTCTCCTGATCAGCCAGCCAGGGCGGTTGACATTGCGGGGCGCCTGGTCCGCCAGGCCGTGGCTGTTTCATAGGCGTGGCCGGCGCGGAAGACCGTTGCGTCGGCGAAGGGCTTGCCGACGATCTGCATGCTGACCGGCAGCCCGCCGTCGCCGTAGCCGGTGCAGACGCTCAGCGCCGGCTGGCCGGTCACGTTAAACGGCATGGTGAAGCTGGGTTTTTCAAACATGCCCCATTTCGGCACTTCGTCGATCCGGGGCGCCTCGGCGGGGGCGGATGCGGTGATCAGGATGTCGAGGTCGGCCATCGCGTCGCGGATCTCCACGCACAGCGCCCGGCGCCGGCGCAGGGCCTGCACGTAGGAGGAGGCGGGGATCAAGGCACCGAATGCCAGGCGGTCGCGCAGCAGTTCGCCGTAGTCGTTGAAGCGTTCCTTCAGCCAGGGCTCATGCACCGCGTAGGCCTCGGTGGTCAGGATCAGCCAGCCGGGGGCGTTGTAGTCCATCATCGGCGACAGGGTGACGTCGCGGATTTCGGCGCCTTGGGAGCGGAAAATGGCCAGCGCGTCCTCAATGCCTTTCAGCGTGGCGGGGCTGGCGGGGTGATCGACCTCATGAAAATGGCGGATGACGCCGATGCGCAGGCCCTTGGCGCCCTTGTCCAGATCGGCGGCGAAGTTGGCGACCGGGCGGTTGGCGCTGGCGGGATCGAGCGGATCGTAGCCGGCCATCGCCTGCAGCAGCAGGGCGCAGTCCTGCACCGTCCAGGCCAGCGGGCCGGTGTGATCCAGGGTCTGCGACAGCGGGAGAACTCCGCGCCGGCTGGCGGTGCCGTAGGTGGGCTTGATGCCGGCCAGGCCGCACAGCGCCGATGGTCCGCGGATGGAGCCGCCGGTGTCCGATCCGGTGCCGCCCATGATCAGGCCGGCGGCGACCGCGGCCCCGGTGCCGGAGGACGAGCCGGCGGTGAAATGATCGGGGTTCCAGGGATTGCGGGCGGGCGGCCAGGGCAGGTCGAAAGACGGGCCGCCGATTGCGAATTCATGCGTGGCGAGCTTGCCCAGCATGATCGAGCCGGCCTCGGCCCATTTCTGCACCACCACCGAGTCCTCGGTGGGGACGTTGTGTTCCAGCAGTTTCGAGTGCGCTGTCGTGCGGATGCCGGCGGTGTTGTAGATGTCCTTGTGGGCGATCGGGATGCCGTCGAGCGGGCCTTTCCGGGTTCCCGCCATCATGCGGGTCTCGGCGGCTTTTGCGTCGGCCATGGCGCGTTCTTCGGTGACCAGCAGGAAACTGTGCAGCGTCGGATCGAGTTTCTTCACCCGATCCAGGCAGGTTCGGGTGAGTTCGACCGGTGACAGCTTCTTGGCGGCGATCAGGTTGCCGGCCTCGGCGATGGTGAGGAACGGTTGCATCAGCGGACCTCCGGCTGGAAAATGAGCGCGGGTTCAGCTTCGCGCGGCATGTCCGGCGTGGCTCGGGCGACCATGGCCTGGAACTTCGGATAGACCGCGAACAGGGTGGATTTCTGGTCGTCGGTCAGCGTCAGGCCGGTCCGATCCACCAGCGTGCTGAATTCTGCTTTGTCCATCTCATGTTCTCCTGGGTCTGAACCGAGCGTGTTCCACGCCCGTCTGTTTGCCTGCATGCGGCGGGCCTTTCCCCGGCCGGCACGGAGGCTGAAACGATGTCCGGTGCGCGTGCCCGCATGGCATCATGTACGGGCCAGGACAGCAACCCCCGGGTGGAAGGGTGCAGCGGATTTCGCATAGCATGACATGTTGTTGCGTCCCGACGAGAGTATAGGCGAAGGGTTAAGCAAGGCTGATGCCAACCGACGATCGCGTCAGGATTCGCCGCAAAATAATCGAGTCGGTTGGCGCGTTCTGGTTAGCCTTCCGCGGTCGTGGCCCAGACGTGATTATCTATCCCTATATCGAAATAGTAAGGGCCGCTATTCCATGATCCAGCCGCGGTCGCGCAGCAGAACCGGTGTCCGGGTTTCTGCATTTCGTTCGGTCTCGGACATGGCGAGCCAGGATTGCAGTCGTTCCAGCACGCGTCTTGTCGGCAGTGCCAGGCCCAGTGCCAGGGCCTCGGTCAGGCCGTAGAAGCGCAATCCCTCCAGTTCGCCGTCGCCGCCGAGTTCGCCGCCGACATAGCGTTCCTCCACCACCAGGAACCTGGCGTTGAAGCGGATCGGCGATCCCGGTGGGGTCACCGCGCGCGCCAGATAATGCAGCACGTCCAGTTTCGGCGGGATGCCGAGCGAGAGGCCGGTTTCTTCGTGCAGTTCTCGCGCGGCGGCGATGGCGATAGCGTGTGCGAGTGTCGGGTTGGTCCGTTTTCGTAATGATCGTTGCGTTGCCATGGACAGCTTCGTGGCCGAGGGCGCTACCAGGTCGGCCGAGTCCACGCGGCCGCCGGGAAACACCAGGCGGTTCGGCATGAAGCGGTGTTTCGCACCGCGCATGCCCATCAGGATGTGGGGTTCGTCGTTCTGGTAGCGCAATACGAGCAGGCTGGCGGCGTGTTTGGCTCGAACTGTGCGGGGTCCAGCGATCATGGCTCCATCTGGCAGGGCGTCGTCAGGCAAGATCGAAACCCTTCGTCTTCAGGTAGGTGGAGAAACCGAAACGTTCCGGCACGGAGAGCTGGCGGGCGACGTTCTCACTCCAGCCGACGCCGTTGCGGGGCGGGTAGACGTCGTTGTTCTTCAGGCCGCCGGCGGCGACGGGGTCTCGGGCGTTGCGGCGTTGGTCGTAGGCGGCGATGTCGGTTTCCAGGGCGCTGTCGTCGTAGCGTTCGCGATGCACGACGACGGATGGCGGCAGGCGCATGGACACGGGGCGGCGGAACTGCGGCCAGCCCACGGTCAGTCCGGCGACCGGGTAGACGCCGGAGGGCAGGCCGAGCAATGGCGACACGCGTTCGATGTGGCTGCGGACGTAGCTGATCGGGCAGGTGCCCAATCCGACGGCATCGGCTGCTGCGATGAAGGCACCCATCGCCAGGGTGCAGTCGACGGCGGTGTTGAGGAAGGTATCCATGTTGTTGTTGGCGTGCGGCATGTCGTGCAGCGCGCACAGGCGCTGGCCTCGGCGCATGTCGCCGCACCAGACCAGGAAAACCGGTGCGGTGGCGATCCAGTCCATCGTGCCGATCCAGTCGGCGATCTGTTTTATGCGCGGGCGGTCGCGCATCACGACGACGGAGAACTGTTGCAGGTCCGATTTGGCGGGGGCGGATTGGGCGGCGGCCAGCAGGGCGTCCAGCAGCGGGTCGGGGATGTCCTGTTCGGTGTAACGGCGGGCGACGCGGCGGTCGATCAGGGGGGCGATCGGGTCGGGGACCTCGGCTTCGGGCAGGTCGATGCCGAAACGGGCCTGCAGCAGTGCCTTGCTATCCGCCATGTTGGTTCCCTCCGCATTGCTGGTTGTCGTCCGCCACCCTTGCCGGAACCCTCCGGACGCGCAAGGTTCGGGTTAACGCTAACCTCCGGAGGGAATTTTTGATGCCCGCGACTTATGCCAATCATCGTGCCCAGTTGAAGGCCATCCTGATCGGGTGGGGGATGCCGGAGGACAATGCGGAGACGACCTCGGAAATCCTGTCGTGGGCGGATCTGCATGGGGTGGACAGCCATGGGATCTCGATGATCCCCGGGTATGACGGGCTGCGCCGGTCGGGGCGGGCGAAGATGGATGTGCGGCCCAAGGTCGTTAAGGAGACGCCGGTTTCCGCGGTGGTGGATGGCGGGGGTGGGCTGGGGCATGTGCCGGCGCATTTCGCCATGGCGACGGCGATTGCCAAGGCGAAGAACGTTGGCGTCGGGATCGCGGTGGTGAAGCATTCGGCGCATTTCGGGGCGGCTGGGTTCTATTCGCTGATGGCGGCGAAGGAGGGGCTGGTGGGGATGTCCTGCACGTCCGCCTCCGGCATCCAGGTGGCGCCGACGTTCGGCAAGCAGGCTCGGTTGGGGACTGATCCTTGGTCGTTCGCGGCACCGAGCGGGGATGGGGTGCCGTTTTTGCTGGATATGGCGACGACGACGGTGGCGGCGGGGCGGATTCGCAACAAGGCGAATGAGGGGTTGCCGACGCCGGATGGGTGGGTTTTGGACTCTCAGGGCGATCCGTCGAACGATCCGCTGGTGGCGAAGGAGAAAGGTGGGTTCCTGACGTCTCTGGGCGGGTCGCCGGAGAATTCCAGCTACAAGGGCTATGGGTTGGCGGTGATGGTGAACATCCTGGCGTCGTGTCTGTCGGGGGCGACGCTGATCACCGATCCGATGCATACGAAGAAGCCGGTGGGGATGGATATCGGGCACTTCTTCATGGCGATCGATCCGGGGTTGTTTCGGGAATCGGATGATTTCCAGACGGATGTGGCCAGTTTCATGGGGGCGTTGCGGGCGACGACTCCGGTTGATCCGGGGCGGCCGGTGATGGTGGCGGGTGATCCGCAGTGGAAGTATGCGGAGACGCGGATGGCGAATGGGATTCCGGTCGGGCCGGGGTTGATGGGGCAGGTTCGGCAGATCGCTCAGGCGGCGGCGGCGCCTTGGTCGCTGGATTGAGGGAGGTGGGGTCAGCATGGCGGGCTTATGCGCGTGATCGGCCCCTGGTGTACAAAGCTGGGACGGCTGAGCTTCGTGGTCGTGGTCGTGGTGAGTCTTTTTAGACTGCCCCTCGCACTTGCTGCTTCGCCGCATGACTGTTCCTCTCTTATTGGCTCGAATCCGGGCGAGCCGGCAGGGGCGCTGAGGGTGGGTCGTATCATCGGTGACTTACCCGCAAAGCTCTCATTCCTCCTGCCTTCGGACTGCCGCCGGCACCCGACTGACTGCTACGGTCGTCCGAAGCCGGCTTACCTGACACCCGGTCAACTCGTCGCAATTGGGGAATCTAGGTCCGGCTTCGTTTGCGCCCATTACTCGGGTGGCAATACCAGGTCGGAAAAGGATGGATGGCTGTCGACCAGACAGGTGAAGATCGTAGAGCCAGAGATGAATGCCGCCCCCCTCTCCGCGTGGCGTGGAACATGGCAAGCCACGGCACTGGGTGCTACGATAACCGTTCTTCCCGAAAACCATAAATTGCACGCTTGGTTCGAGACAACGTATCAATTTACAGATCGGAAAGTCATCGACTGTATGGACGGCACTGCGATGCCGCAGGGAAGCGTGGTCTCGTTCAACAATCCTTCGGATCATGATTCATGCGATATAAGACTCATGTTGGTTGGTTCTCTTATGGTTGTTACGGCCAAAGACGAGTGCACTAGCGGTTACAACATGAGCTATGATTCGTTCTATATACGCGTGCCAAAATCTAGGCCCGTGTCTGGTCAGTGCTGATTTGAAAGAATTGCCCGTGGGATCGTGCATGGCCAAATGTGACCATCCTCCTGACATCTCGGACTTCCTCTGATCATAGCTATAGTTTTCGATGTCGGAAACGTCTTACTGCAAGGTTTGCACCGGGTGACTCCCTTGCCGACACACTCCGCCAATGTCACGTTTCGACGGTCGCAGGGATAGCCATGAAACACGAAATTGAGAACGCGGGCTATGAGGACCGGATTCGGGCGAGCTTCGCCAAGCAGGGGCTCATGGCCACACTGGGGGCGACACTCCTCAAGGTCGCTCCCGGCCTTGTTGAGATTGCGCTCCGCCCTGCCCCGGCGATCTCGCAGCAGCACGGCTTTGTTCACGGCGGCGCCGTCAGCGCGATAGCTGATTCGGCAGCGGGTTATGCCGCCCTAAGCCTGATGCCCCCTGGATAGAGGCGTGTTGACGCCAGAGTTCAAAATCAACCTTGTCGTGCCCCCGCTGCGGGAGATCGCATCATCGCCCGTGGCAGGGTGATCAAGGCAGGCCGCGCGCTGACGCTCGCCCAAACAGAGGTCTTCGCTGAGAGCGGGGGACAGGAGAAGCTGATCGCTCTGCTAACCGCAACGATGATGGCGGTCGAAGGCCGGGATGGCGTCAGCGATTGATCGGCTGGCTTTCACGCTTCCGCGCCATGCCGGATGCGGCGCCAGATTCCTGATGGATGCATTTGCCTGCCGGGCAGATTGGTCTTCCGGCCGAAATGGCAGTATAATCCCCAGGCTTTGTCCCAAATGGGGAGGCGAACCCGTCATGCAAAATGCTGATCGCTATTGGTTCCCTGCGAAGCGGTACGGCTGGGGATGGGGGCTGCCCGTTACCTGGCAGGGTTGGCTGACGTTGGTGTGTTTCTTCGGGCTGGTTGCTGCCGATGTTGTGATATTTCCGCCGCGGAGGGCGATTGCTGCTTTCCTCTTGTCACTTGCGGTTGTCTCTGCCCTGTTCGTCATGGTCGCCTGGCTTAAAGGCGAGCCGCCACGCTGGCGGTGGGGTAGCAAGTGATATGAAGCGCACGTGGACGATCATTGGTGTGGCTGACGTGGCTCGGAGCTTCAAGTGGTACCAGTCGTTGCTTGGGTTGCCGGAAGCGGCTCCTGCCCACGATTATTTTGGGCAAATCCTGGATGCGGATGGAACGGTTCTGCTCTGTCTCCATATGTGGGTGCCCATGAGCATCCGTCGTTGACCAGTCCTGACGGCGCCACGCCTGGCAACGGCCTTTTGTTGTTGTTCCGGGTCGATAATTTTGACGTGGCTTTGTCGAGGGGGCGGGCGATGGGCAGTAGGCTGGAAGAGGAGCCACATGTGAATCCCAGCACTGGAACGATGGATTTTTCGCTCCGTGATCCTGACAGCTACCACGTCAGCATCAGTGCACCTGGAGCGGCGCCGTTGGCTTCCCAGTGCTCGTGCACCGGGCAACCGCGATCGCTGATCCGCCGTTATTCCTTTACCGCTCTGGCAATCAAGCCGGAACAGGACTAATATAGGCTGTCACCTGCCCATCCAAGGATACGGATCATGACGACCAGCACGCTTGACACTGTGCGGTTGCAACTCGCGGCGAGAGAACCGGAGCTTCGGCGCCGCGGTGTGCGGCAT
>DATAZJ010000586.1:0-5287 GCA_036272115.1 Rhodopila sp.
GCGCGGCTGGACGCGGTTTTCGGCGTGCGGCTGCCGCCGTGGCGGGCGAGCCTGACGCGGGTGGTTGAAGCTATCTACGCAACGGCGCCCCCATAGGATTGGGGCCGGATGCTAATCGCCCTTGTTGTTGACCCATCGGCACCGCCATGCAACCGTCATGGCGAGCGCAGGCTCGCCATCCATGCCTTTGTTTCCGCTCGAAAAAGGCGTGGATACCGGCATGCGCCGGCATGACGGATGGGATCAACCGAGGAGTCTGCATCAACGCCGGCTGGTATGATTCAGGCGATCGGTGCAGAAACGATAGAGCGTGATCGCCCCGGGCGGCCGGCATTTCGGTCAGCCTTGGCTGACGCCGCGAAACCCGAGGAAAACGCCGCCAGGGCGTGGATCACACGATCAGACAAAGCGCTCTGGCGTTAGGTTTGCGCAATGGCATTTCTGACCTCGATCAAAAAGGCCTGAATGTCGAAAGGCTTGTCGAAAACCGCGAAGAAAAGCTCCGAACGCTGTCGCGCGAGCGACCCCTGAGCCCCGCTCAGGAGGATGATGGGGATGTCCGCGATCTCCGCATCAGCGTGGACGGCTTCAGCGAATTCGAGCCCCGTCATGATCGGCATCATGAAATCCGTGATGACGACGGCAGGTCGCCGCTCCCTGATGCGTTCGAGAGCAGCCCGACCATTTGACGCCATGACGACCTCGTGGCCCTCGTCCGTCAATGTGTCGGCGAGTAGCATTGCCAGCAGATGCTCGTCGTCGACTACGAGAATCAGCGCCATCGTCGGATTTCTCCCCCCACGCGCTGTTCAGCCGTCAACCGGCTGTAAGAGAGAAGGAGGCGTCCCCGCGGCAAGCGGATTACCGATGACCAGCCCGCGTTCAGAGATGGTCAGGGATCGCGTCGCATGGTCGAAGTCGCTGTCGCGCACTTTCTGGATGGAGAGCGATCGCAGCAGTTGATGGTTCTCTTCGAACTGCCGCAACAGGATCAGGTTATCGAGTATGGCAGAGATATCGCTCATCGGCGCCCTGATCTCGCCTCCCGCCATCTCGCGCATTTCCCACGTTGCGAGAACGGTAACGCCCGCCATCCGCAGTTGATCCATCAATGTGGAAAAAAATTCAGGCAGCCTCGGCGGGTAGACAGCGGCGCGCTCAAAGCCACCCAGGCCGTCGATGAAGACCCTCTTGATTCCCAGCGAGCGAACCTGGTCGAGCAGCTTGTAGGCAAGCTCATCCAGGATGTTGCCCGCCAGGGGCCTCCACCCCAGGGTCAGGGCGTGATCGCCGGTTTCGGGCAGACGGATGCCCAGGGTATCCGCCTTGCTTCGTAGTTTCGCCGGTGTTTCGAAGAAACCGAAGTGCAAGCCGGGCTCCTCAGCGCTCGACTGGGAGAGGAAGTGCAATCCAAGCGTCGTCTTCCCGCTTCCCGTTGGACCGCCGACCAGGGTCACCGACGCCCGCGGCAATCCGCCGCGCAGCAAGGCGTCCAGCGCCGGCAATCCTGAACGCGTCTTGCCAGCGGCAGGCTGATCGGTACCGCTGCAACGACCCCGCAGGATTTCCAGCCGCGGGTAGACGGTGACACCCTCGTCGGTGATGTTGAATTTGTGCAGGCCACCCAGCGACCTGCTTCCGCGCGACTTGCGTATCTGGAGATAACGGACCGTGCGCACCCCCACCAGCGACTCGGTCAGTTCGATCACGCCGTCGACCATCGTATGTTCGGGGCTGATCTTGTTCGCGCTGGAACTGGTCAGAAACAGCACCGTGCAGCCGACGAAAGCCGCCTGACCCTGCACCTCGGCCACGAACGACTTCACGTCGAAATCCGTCGCGGCGCCGTCCCGGGCATTCAGCAAGCCATCGAAAACCAGCAGCGTTGCCCGCTGCCGCTGACTTTCCCCCCGCAGCAGCTTCACGACCTCGGGCAGGCCATCGTCGCGGAGCGTCTGGAAAACGCTGACGTAGATGATTTCTTTGCCGAGCCTGTCCCGCTCGAAATAGGCCATGGTATCGAGAGCTTGAAACAGACGCTCATGGCTCTCGGACAGGAGCGTCACATACAGTACACGCCCGCCGCCAATCATATGCTGGAAGGCTATCTGGTTCGAGAGCACCGTCTTTCCGGCACCCGGCTGCCCCTGGATGATATACGAGGCGCCCTCGATGAGGCCGCCGGCCAGGATCTGGTCAAGCCCCTCTATCCCGCTAGTGACACGAGACGCTACGGGCATCGGCAGCTTCCTTCCACAACGAATTGTGTCCACATTTTAGAACGAGCGCGAATACCGCGATAGGTGCGGTCCATGGGATCACGCCATTGGCAACTTGCACGGGATAGAACACCCGATTGTTGCGAAGTAACGCCGCCGGGATGCCGCGGATTGACAGCACACGGACTGCGGCACGATGGACGCCACCAACAGCCCTGCGTCTCCGCCATGGGCGAGGCTGCAAGCGCCCCGGCCACCCCGCGTCAATCGCCTCCCACCCTGATATAACCATTCCTCAAACCCAATCGAGTGCCGATTCCCAGGAGAACGGACAGGCAATGTCGCGCGCCATCGAGATCATACTCTTCCTCACCCCCTTCCTGGCGTTCGCCGCATGGCGCCTGTGGTTCCCCTCGCCGCTTCCCCCGCCCGGCCTCGTCTATGCCCTGGCCGTATTCGTCGTGCTGCTGCTCGGCAGCCTGCTGTGGACGACCCATCTCGAGGCCACGGACGCGCACCGGACCTATGTCCCCGCCTTCGTCCAGGACGGCCAGGTCATTCCCGGCCACTCGGCCGCCTCCCCATGACCCAACCCGCGTTTCTGACCGACCCCGCCCTGGCCAGGCTCTGGGACGCGCTGCCCAACGCCCGCGTGGTCGGCGGCGCGGTCCGCGACGCACTGGCGGGACGGCCCGTGGCCGACCTGGACCTCGCCACCCCTGACGCGCCGGACGCGGTCACCCACACCCTGAAGCGCGCCGGCCTCAAAGTCGTGCCGACCGGCCTGCCGCACGGCACGGTCACCGCCGTCGTGGACGGGCGCGGGTTCGAGGTCACCACCCTACGCCGCGACGTGGAAACCGACGGCCGTCACGCCGTCGTCGCCTTCACCACCGACTGGCGCCTCGACGCCTCCCGCCGGGATTTCACCATCAACGCCATGTCGATGACCCGGGACGGTTCGGTGTTCGACTATTTCGACGGCAAAGCCGACCTCGCCGCCGGCCGCATCCGCTTCGTCGGCGACGCCGCCACCCGCATCGCCGAGGACTACCTGCGGATTCTCCGCTTCTTCCGCTTCTTCGCCCGATTCGGCCGCATCCCCCCCGATCCCGGCACGCTGACGGCCCTGCGCACCGGCATCCCCGGACTGGCCAAACTGTCGATCGAGCGCGTCTGGCAGGAAATCCGCCGCATCCTGGCCGCCCCGGACCCGATACAATCAGTCGAACTGATGAACCGGCTCGGCATCTGGCAGGCGGTCATGCCGGAGGCGACCGCCACCCCTCGGCTGGCCGGCCTGCCCGACGACCCGGTGCTGCGGCTGGCGGCGATGCTGACCGGCGACGCGCTGACCCTGGCAACCCGGCTGAAACTGTCGAACGACGACCGCGACCGCCTGCTGCGGCTGCTCGCAACCCCCCACGCCGCCGGATCGGACGCCGATCTGCGCCGGCTGCTGGCCGACCACGACAAGTCCGACCTGACCGACCGCACCTGGCTGGACGACAACGCCGACACCCGGCGCCGCCTGGCCGCCATGACCCGCCCGATCTTCCCGCTGGAAGGCCGCGACGTTGTCGCCCAGGGCATCCCCGCCGGCCCCGCCGTCGGCGCCCTGCTGCGCGCCGTCCGCCAATGGTGGATGGACGGCGGCTGCACGGCGAATCGACCCGCATGTCTGTCAGAACTTGCGCGTCGCGCAAACGTGTCCAACATGGGGGCCAAGAGGTGACACACATGCCGGATATCGAAATCTACACCCAAGCCTGGTGCCCCTATTGCGAGCGGGCCATGCATATCCTGAACACCAAGGGCGTCGCATTCCGCGAAATCGACGCCCCCCAAGGCTCCGCCGCCCGAGCCGAGGCTCGGCAACGTTCCGGCGGCCGCACATCCGCCCCGCAGATCTTCATCGGCGGCCAGCACGTCGGCGGCTGCGACGACCTGATGGCCTTGGACCGCGCCGGAAAACTGGACACCATGTTGGGATTGACATGAAATCTTCTGGCACTCACCCGGTTGGAGTGCCAGATTACAGTTTGAAATTGGGTGTCTGTCAGGGCCGAGGATGATTCACTACCAATTGCGATGCGGCCAGGCCCACGGGTTCGATGGCTGGTTCAAAGACAGCGCCAGCTTCGAGAAGCAGGCCAAACGCGGCTTGATCGAGTGCCCCGAATGCGGCGGCACCGATATCGAGCGTGCATTGATGGCCCCGGCCCTGGGACGCCGCGAAGCCGTGCCGGCCGTGGTCGAGACATCGCCGCCGCCCACTCCGCCGGCCGCGCCGCCCGAGAACGTCGCCGCGGTCCGCCTGCCGGCCCGCATGGTGGCCGCCCTACAGCGCATGCGCGCCGAGGTGGAGAAGAACTGCGACTACGTCGGCCCCGATTTCGCCGACCAGGCCCGCGCGATGCACCGCGGCGAGGCCGAACCCAAGAGCATCTACGGCGAAACCAGCGACGAACAGGCGGAAAGCCTGGCCGAAGAGGGCATCTCCGTCGCCCGCATCCCCTGGGTGCCGCGCGCCGACGGATAACACGGCCTGGGGAGGCGTGATGACCGAACCGAAGCTGACCTACGTAGCCCTGATTTCCCGCGATGTGGCGGCGGCGTCCCATCTGCTGGGCGACGTGCTGGGTCTGGCGCGAAGCTTTTGTCCCGCCGAGGATGGCGACGTGCCGGTCTTTGCCGCCGGCCAGGCGGCGCTGGCGCTGTTCCCGCCGGGGGACCGGTTCGTCGACGGCGAAACCCGCACCGGGGTGCATCACATCGGGCTGGATGCCGGCGGTCAGGTGCAAGCGGTCCCGGCGCCCCGGCCGGCGCTCGGGGGTGGCGTCCGCCGAGCCTTGCCCATCGCGGAGACCTCAGGAGTGCGGGTGTTCTTGACGGATGCCCCGGACATTCCCCGAAACGGCGGCGGATCGCTGATCGAGCGGATCGACCATCTGGGAATCGCCAGCGCGGACAACCAGGCCGCCGTCGCCGTGTTCAACCGCCGGATGGGCTTGCCGGTGGAAAGCCAGCAGACCGACGTGGAGGTCGAAACCGCTGTCGAGAGTTTT
>DATAZJ010000587.1:0-5986 GCA_036272115.1 Rhodopila sp.
GTTCTCCAGCAGTTGCGCCAGTTGGCTGAATGCCACCCTGGCGACGCCGGGATTGTTGGCCACCACGCGGAACGCTTCGCTCTGGGTGCGCCGCGCGGGCAGGCCCATGGCATCACCAAGTTCGCGGGCACGTTCCAACGAAACCATCGGTACGCGTGACGTCATCGCCGCTCTCCCTTTGTCGTTTTCCCGATCGTGGTTCGCCTTGCGCCGGGGCGCAACCCTGACACCCACCCTGGCATCCCCTGGGGCATCCGCTGGGGCATCCCCTGGACATCCCCTTGGGAGGTCACCAGCCGGGATCACCAGGCCGCAGACCGAGCAGCACCTTGCCGGCGGATTCGAAGTAGAGTGGCAAGGCGGCGGCGTGCTGCACGGCGACGTGGACATCGCGAAACGCGCGTTCCAGCGGCATGCGGGTGTAGATCGCGTTAGTGCCCGCCGCGTGAAAAACCTTGTCCACAGCTCGAACGGATTCATGCATCGCATGCACGATCGCCAACCGGCCCTGCGCGACAGCATGATCCGATGGCGTTTCTCCGGCACTCAGCGCACGCCACAGCGACCCGACCGCATCGAAGACATAGGCTCGGGCGGCGTTGACAATGGCATCGGCCTCGGCGATGCGGGTTTGCACCATCGATCGGTCCCGCAACAGATTGGCCGACATGGTAGAGGCCTCGGTGGCGGCGATTTCGGCCAGGCTGTCGATCGCACCCCGCGCGATGCCCAGCGCGTTCGCGGCCGAGGGCGTCCATAAATGCACATACCAGGCACGCTGGTTGTACAGCGGGCCGGTTTCGGTCGGCGTTGTATCCGACAGGCAACTCCGCGCCGCCGGCACGACGATGTCGTCGACGGTGAAATCCTGGCTGCCGGTGCCGCGCATGCCCATGACCGACCAGGTGTCGACGATGGTCACGGACCCGCGCGGCACCCACACCGCCCGCAGGACCGGCGTGCCGGCCGCGGTCTGAGCGGGTTTGTCCCCGTCCATCATGATACAGGTGCAGTACAGCCAGCGCGCGTTCTGGATGCCGCTGGCGAAATTCCAGCGGCCCTTGACGCGATAGCCGCCCGGCACCGCCCAGACCCGACCGCCCGGACGAGCCGATCCGGCGCCGCGATAGTCGGCGGGCGAACCGGCAAGGTCCCGCCCGACCTCGGCCGGCAGGCGCGCCGTGTTCATCGACAGCGCGGTGGCGATCATGGCGCACCACCCCACCGACCCGTCGGCTTTCGACAGTTCCTCGACGACGCGGAAGGCGGTCAGAGGCGGCGTTTCCGGCCCGCCCATCGAGCGGGGCAGGTACATCTGGTAGATGCCGGCCCGCGTGATCTCCGCCGCCAAATCGGGTGGCGTCTGGCGCATTTGTTCCGCCTGGTCACGGGCGGCCCGCACCGTGGGCACCAACCGCATGGCGGCGGCGACGATGTCCGAATCCTGGTCTTGGGTCATGGGCGCATTCTCCTGCCCACACCCTGACCAAAGTTTGGCCGCGCGGCCAGAGAGACACGCTAATCCAGGATCAGCCCGCCATCGACGTTGAAAGACTGCCCGGTTATATTCCGCCCGCCGGCCGACGCCAGGAACACCACCATCGCGGCGATGTCCCCCGGTTCATTCACCCGCTTCAACGGAATGAATTCGGCTCGGCGCCGTTCCATTTCTTCAACGGTCACGCCTTCCTGCTGGGCACGCACCTGCAGATTGGCGTCCGACAGTGCCGTGCGGGTCACGCCCGGGCAGACCGAATTGACGGTGATGTCGTGTTTCGCCAGTTGCAGGGCGGCCAATTTGGTCAAGCTGATCACCGCGCCCTTGCTGGCGGCATAGGCGGCATTGGACGCACCGGCGTAGCCCTTGCCGGCGATCGAGGCGATGTTGACGATGCGGCCGCCTCGCCGAGCGATCATCTCGCGCGCGACACGTTGCAGGCAGAAGAAGACGCCCTTCGCGTTCACCCGATGAATGCGGTCCCAGTCCTGTTCCGTCACATCCATGATGTCGGCTCGGCGTGTCACGCCGGCATTGTTCACCAGGATGTCGATCTGCCCGAACGTCTCCAGCGCCTTGCGCACCATGCGGTCGATGTCCTGCAGATCGCCGACATCCGCCTGCACCGCCAAAGCCCGACGCTGGGTGGAGGTGATGGCTTCAGCCGCCGCGTCCGCGTGCTGGCTGGCGATATCGGCGACGACGACATGGGCACCGGCCTCAGCCAGCGCGATCGCCGCGGCCCTGCCGATGCCCTGCCCGGCGCCGGTGACCAGCGCGACCTGATTGGTTAGGTTCATCCTGTTTCCTCCTTGTTGCCGGATCGCTTATGGCTGCTTCTTTGCGATCTTCGTTCCGCCCGCTTCTTCATAGAACCGCAGCATTTCGTGGATGTCGCCGTTGCGGCCGAACCTTTCGATACCCATGCGGTAGTTGCGCAGGATCAGCGGCGTCAGCGTCAGATGCGCAAAGTCGTCGCCGGCCAGTTCCGCTGCCAGCGCCACGTCTTTTTCCATCAGCGCCATGGTGAACCTGGCCTCGAAATTGTCGGTGAGGATATTGTTCGGGAACACCGCCAGGGTCGCGCTGTTGCGGCCGGAGGACTTGTTGATCATGTCCACCACGATAGCGGGATCGAGGCCATTGGCGGCGGCGATGCCCACCGCTTCAAACGCCAGCAGCCGGTTGGCGGCGGACATCATGTTGTTCACCGCCTTCAGCGTGTGGCCGGCGCCCAGCGGTCCGACATGCGCGGTGTTCGGACTGATCACGCTCAGCACCGGGGCGACGCGGGCATACTGCTCCGCCGAACCGCCGACCATGATGGCGATCGTCCCGGCATCGGCGCCTTGCGGGCCACCGCTGACCGGCGCGTCGATCAGGGTGATGCCAAGCTTCTCCAGGTCCGCCGCCATGGCGCGCGTCGCCGCCGTGGCGCCGGAGGTCTGATCGGCGATCACGGCGCCCGGTTGCAGGCCACGGATCAACCCGTCGTTGTCGCCGAAAATCACCTCCTTCACCTGCGCCGATGTCGGCAGGCAGGTCAGCACGATATCGGATGCGGCCCCCACCTCGGCGGGCGACGCGGCCACTGTCGCGCCCAGCGCGGCGAAGGCGGCGCAACGTTCCGGCGACAGGTCGAACACGGTCAGTTTGTGCTCACGCAACAGGCGGCGGGCGAGCGCGCCGCCCATCACGCCGAGCCCGATATAGCCGATGCGGGGGTTGTCCATATGCCAGTTCCTCTCATGCGTTCGTTCGGTCCCGGCGCAGGGTAGCCGGGTCCACCGGAAGGGCAAGGCGACGGTTGTCCCCCTGCCCTTCGGTGGACGCGGCCGCGCGCATCTGCAAAGCTTGCCGTGGTACTCTGTCGCCCAGGGAGACACCCAATGAACGATACACCAACGCTTTCGCAACGCGCCGACGCTCTCGAAGACAAAATGAGCCGGGAACTGGACCATATCGTCATCAAGTCGCGGCTGTACAGCATGGCCGAGGGCGACATGGGTCCGCCCCCCAACGCCAACGCGCTGATGGCCAAAAATCCGAACGCAAAGGTGCTGATGGGCGATGATCCGCGCCTGCCGCCGATGCCGGAGAAGCCGACGCTGATGGATTTCTTCAAGTACCGCTTCGGCCCCGCCGCGCATCTGCTGCAAAGCGCCAGGCACGCGGTCAATGCCGGGCTGCCGGACAACATGGTGCTGGCCTGCCTTCTGCACGATATTTCGACGATCGGTTTCATCCGTGGCGACCACGGCTACTGGGGCGCGCAACTGGTGGAGCCCTATGTCGATGAGGAGGTGACCTGGGCGATCAAGGCGCACCAGGTGCTGCGGTTCTATGCCGATCCATCGGTGGGCTATGAATATCCGCAAGCCTATATCAAGACCTTTGGCGCCGACTACCAACCCGATCCGTATGTCGAGGAAGACTACAAACGGATGCGAAACCACAAATGGTATATGTCCGGCCGGATGATCACCGTCCACGACATCTATTCGTTCGATCCGAACGCCGTGTTGGAGCTGGAAGAGTTCACCGATGTGATCGGCCGCAATTTCCGTCAGCCGGAACAGGGCCTGGGTTTCGACAACAGTCCGGTTGCGCATATGTGGCGGGCGATGATCCGTCCCGCCAAGTATCTGTAGCCCGTCCGGTTTCTTTGCCGTAAGGAAATCCTGCGTCATGATGATCGTCGATGCGCAGATCCATATCTGGGCAAAGGGAACCCCGCCCGCGCACCATCGGCAGGAACCGTTTTCCATGGACCAGGCGCTCGCCGGCATGGATGCGGCCGGTGTCGATCGCGCGGTCATCCAGCCGCCGATGTGGGACCCGGATTCCAACGAACTGGCGGTCGAGGCGGTGCGTGCGCATCCGGACCGCTTCGCCATCCTGGGGTGGTTTCCGGTGGAACGACCGGAAAGCCGCCGCCTTGTCGATACCTGGAAGAACCGCCCCGGCATGCTGGGCCTGCGCTTCTATTTCGTGCAGCCGCATGAGCGGACATGGCCGACCGACGGCACGCTGGACTGGCTGTGGCCGGCCGCCGAACGGGCCGGCGTTCCGGTGTCCTTGGCGGCGGCGACGTTCCTGCCGCTGGTGGGGCAGATCGCCGAACGTCACCCCGGCCTGAAGCTGATCATCGACCATCTGGGCGTTCCGCGCGCCACCAAGGGCGCGGTATCCTACCAGTACCAGCCGGACCTGCTGGCGCTTGCCAGGCATCCGAACATCGCGGTCAAGGCGACAGGACAGGCGGGCTACGCCGAGGACGACTATCCATTCCCCAGCATCCACACCCATTTGCAACGCGTGTTCGATGCATTCGGACCGGCTCGGATGTTCTGGGGCACCGACATCACCCGCATGTCCTGCTCCTGGCGGCAATGCGTCACGCTGTTCACCGAGGAGCTGCCCTGGCTGTCAGGAAATGACCTTGAACTCGTCATGGGACGAGCATTCTGCGACTGGATCGGCTGGGACCTGCCGGCGGCCTGACGATGACCCTGCGCCTGTTCCTGACCGCTGTGTCGGCGGACGACGACCGCCATATGCCGGCCCTGTTGAACCGTCTGGACAACACCGAACGGGACCGCGCCGCCCGCTTCATCTTCGACCGGGATCGCCGCACTTATGTCGCCGCGCATGCGCTGTTGCGCCATGCCCTGGATCAGCAAGCTGGTCCTCGGCCATGGCAATTCGTCACTGGGGCATACGGCAAGCCGCGGATCGATCCGCCTTGCGACGATATCCGGTTCAGCCTGTCGCACACGGATGGTCTCGTGGCGGTCGCGCTGATGTTCGGGCAGGAGGTCGGGGTGGATGTCGAAACCGCGTCCCGCGATCCCGATGAAGCTGCCCTGGCATCCCTCGCACTGGCCCCGCGGGAGGTCGCCGATCTCGACCAATTCGCCGACCGGCGTGGACGATTGTTGCAGCTTTGGGTCGCCAAGGAGGCGCTGGCCAAGGCCATTGGCGAGGGATTGTCGTTGCCTCTGCAACAGGTCGTGCTGCGCGGCGACCCCCCTCAGGTAGTGGCCATGCCCGATGGCTACGGCGCGGCGCCGGTGTGGTGGCTGCGAACCGAACGGCAGGATGGGCATTGGCTGGCGATGGCGGCCGGCTGCGCGCCGTCCACGGTGGTACGGACGGACTTGTCGGTCGCGGCGCTTGCCGGCCGGGCGTCAGGCCGCTGACGTCAGTCCGTCAGCCTGCGGCCCGCCGCGTCGAAATCGTTGTCGTCATGGGTCACGGCGAGAATGGCCGGGCCACCGCCGCGACAACGGGCACTCGGCGTCCGCAGCGTCGCTTCCGGATCAGTTGTCCCGGCCATACGGATGCAGCGCGGCGGCCACGTGGTTCACCACCTCGGCACGTGCTGTCTCGGTGAAAAAATGGCCGCCAGGCAGCATGGCGACGCGCGTCGGGGCGGTGGTGCGGGCGGACCAGGCCGCCAGCCCCTCCGGTGTCGTTTCGGCATCG
>DATAZJ010000588.1:0-3048 GCA_036272115.1 Rhodopila sp.
CCGGGTGTGGTCCGGTTGCCCAGTGTGCTGCCGGCCGTCATCGCGGCCTTGTCCTTCAGCACCACCGACATTCTGCTGAAGGTCGCCTATGCCTCCGGCATGGACGTGGCGACGCTGGCGTCGCTTCGCGCTGTCCTGGCCGCCGTTTTCTTCTGGATCTGGTTGCGTATCGTCCCGCCCGTCCGCTGGCACACCGCTCGGGAACGAGCGGTCGCCCTGGGTCTCGGCGTCTTGTTCGCACTGTCGGTGGTCGGCTTGTTGGAGGCCGTCTCGCTGCTGCCGGTTTCGATCGCCATCCTGGCCTATTTCATCTACCCGCTGCTCACCGGTATCGCCGCTTCCTTGACGGGCGTCGAGCGTCTGGGCCCAAGCGCACTGCTGACCGCGGCGGTCGCATTCGTGGGTCTGGCGCTGATGCTGGGCGTCGGCTTCGGCGGCCTGTCGGTGTTCGGCCTGGCCTGTGCGTTCGGCGCCGCGCTGTGTCGCGTTGCCTCCCTGCTGGTGACCCGAGCATTCCTGGCCGGCACGGACGCCAGGGTGACCACCTGGTATTCGATGGTGCCGTCCGCGATCCTGTTCGTGACGGTCTCCCTGGTCGCGGGGGTGTGGGGCGTGCCGCAAAACCTGTGGGGCTGGGGCGCTTTCCTGGGGGTGACGATCACCAGCACGCTGTCCACGCTGCTGATCTACATATCCACCAATACGGTAGGGCCGTTCCGGACCGCACTCGCCCTGAACCTGGAGCCGCTGGTCACGCTGATCGCCAGCATGGCATTGCTGCAGGAAGTCCTGTCCCCGGCGCAAATGCTGGGGGCGGCCACGATGATCGTCGCGCTGTGCGGGTTTCAGTTCGCTCGGGGGCGTTAGCGCAGCGGCCTGCGGTCCAAAGCCCCGCGACGCCGACCCGCGTATCCACCGCGATCGGCGCCACGCGACCGGCGGAGTGACGCCTGGCTCCTTGGCAACCATGCTGGACAGTGCCAGGAATGCATCAACCCGTCATGCGGGGATGGATACAGCGCCGGGTGCCTCGGTTGAAGGTCCGCGGGGTTGGTGCCATGTGTCGGGTCTGTCGGCTTGGCAGCCCGAGAACAGAAGGACAGGAACATGTATTCTGACGTTTCGCTTTTCATCGACGGAACCTGGGGACCGGCCGCCGGCGGCCGCACTATCGACGTCGTCAACCCTGCCACCGGTGACAAGATCGGCACGGTTCCGCACGCCGCGATCTCCGACCTCGATCGCGCGTTGGAAGCTGCCGACAAGGGCTTCAAGACGTGGCGAAAAATGTCCGCGTTCGATCGCTCCAAGATCATGCGCAAGGCCGCCGACCTCCTGCGGGAACGCGCGGACAAGATTGCACCGCTGATGACCATGGAGCAGGGCAAGCCGCTCGCCGAGGCCAAGGGCGAGGTGATGGCCGGCGCCGACGTGATCGACTGGTTCGCCGAGGAAGCCCGGCGCGCCTACGGCCGGCTTATTCCGTCGCGCGCCGATGGTGTCCATCAGATCGTGATCAAGGAGCCGGTCGGTCCGGTGGCGGCGTTCACGCCGTGGAATTTCCCGATCAACCAGGTGGTGCGCAAGCTGTCCGCGGGTTTGGCGGCCGGGTGCTCGATCATCGTCAAGGCGCCGGAAGAAACCCCCGCGTCCCCCGCGGAGCTGATCCGAGCGTTTGCCGATGCCGGGGTGCCGGCCGGCACGATCAACCTGGTTTACGGCGTGCCGTCGGAGATTTCGGAATATCTGATCCCGCATCCGATCATCAAGAAGATGTCGTTCACCGGATCGACGGTGGTCGGCAAGCAACTGGCGGCGATCGCCGGGGCGCACATGAAGCGGGTGACGATGGAATTGGGCGGCCACGCCCCGGCCATCGTGTTCGACGACGCGGATGTCGATGCCGCCAGTCGTATTCTGGCCGGGTCGAAGTACCGCAACGCCGGACAGGTCTGCGTGTCGCCGACCCGCATTCTGGTGCAGGAAAAGGTCTACAAGCAGTTCGTCGACGGCTTTGTTAGCCATACCCACAAGCTGAAGGTCGGCGACGGCCAGGAATCCGGCACGACCATGGGGCCGCTGGCCAATGCGCGCCGGATCACCGCGATGGAATCGTTCATCGGGGACGCGCAGCAGAAGGGCGCCACGATCCAGACGGGCGGCCATCGCATTGGCAACAAGGGCAACTTCTTCGAGCCGACGGTGATGACCGACGTGCCAATGGAAGCCCGCGTGATGACCGAGGAACCGTTTGGTCCGCTGGCGATCATCTCGCCGTTCCAGGGATTCGACGATGTGGTGACCGAGGCGAACCGGCTGCCGTACGGCTTGGCGTCCTATGCCTTCACCCGGTCGGGCAAGACGGCGAACGCGATCGCCAACGCTGTGGAAGCGGGCATGATGACGATCAACCACCTCGGTCTGGCGCTGCCGGAGGTGCCTTTCGGCGGCATCAAGGACTCCGGTTATGGGTCCGAGGGTGGGTCCGAGGCGATCGAAGCCTATTTCAACACCAAGTTCGTGACGCAGGCAGGCCTGTAGGTCCGGCGCGTCCCGGCCGGCGGAAACCCCGCCGGCCGACCTCGTCGCGTCAGACCCCCACCATCACATCCGACGCCTTCACCACCGCGAAAGCCTTCATCCCAGGCTTCAGCGCCAGTTCCTCGGCGGCCTCGTTGGTGATGGAAGCGGTGATCGTCACGTCGGCGGAAATTTCTATCGTGACGTGCGTGGTGGTGGCGCCGGGCTTCACCGTCTTGATCGTACCGGCGATCTGATTGCGGGCGGATAGCTTCATGTCCGGTCTCCTGTGCGAATGACGCTGCGATATCACTCGCTTTTCCCTGGCGCGTGAAGCCGTGGCCGCGCAGAGGGGGGCGTCATCAATCAGTCTTCATCTCATACCAGCGCCCCCAAATGTTGACCCATAAGAATGGGTCAACGACCGCCGGTGTAGGTCTCTGTTGGCGTACGGCCTCGCGAACCCCACGCGCGATACCGGCGGCCCTGGTTGCCGGAAGCGTCGGTGACCACGGCCGGCGGTATCAC
>DATAZJ010000589.1:0-2888 GCA_036272115.1 Rhodopila sp.
GTCGATGCGCAGGGGTTCATCAAGCTGAACGCGTTGCGGTTGCGGCTGGGGGCGATGGCGGGGCGGAAGGGCGGCGCGCTGTAGGATTGGACTGATCGGATGCGGTGAAAGCGATCCTTTCGCTGCGTCCGATTTTTGGGCATTGTGGGATTACCGTCATGGCTGGGTGTGTTCCGGCCATTTCATCTGCCTGACGGTGCGCAGATGGCCGGGATACGCTCGGCCATGACGATTCCGCGAAGGTCGCTGTCTTGTACATCCCCGCCCATTTCAAAGAAGATCGACTCGATGTCCTGCACGCATTCATACGCGCGAGCGGGCTGGCGACGCTGGTGTCGATGACGGCGGACGGGATGATTGCCAGTCATGCACCGCTGATGCTGGACCCGGATCCGGCGCCGTACGGCACGCTGATCGGGCACCTGGCGAAGGCCAATCCGCATGCCAGGGTCGCTGATCCGGGTGTGCAGACCTTGGTGATCTTTCAGGGGACGGATGGGTATATCACGCCATCCTATTACGCGGCGAAGCGGGAGCACGGGAAGGTCGTGCCGACCTGGAACTACAGCGCGGTCCATGCTTATGGGACGCTGGAGGTGTTCGACGACGCCGCTCGGCTGCTGGACGTCGTGACCCGGCTGACGGTTCGCAATGAAACGCCGCGGGCACAGCCGTGGGCGGTGTCCGATGCGCCGGACAGTTTCGTGCAGGGGATGCTGCGGGGAATCGTGGGTATCGCGCTGCCGATCACCCGTCTGGATGGCAAGGTGAAGATGAGCCAGAACCGGCCGGCGGCTGACGTTGCCGGCGTCATCGACGGATTGCGGGACGATGGGCGGGACGATTTGGCGGGCTCGGTGGCGAGGGCTACCGGAACCGGCTCGTGAGGCTTCGCCGTGGCGGAAATCGAGGCGTTTGACGACTGGCGGTTAGTCTCCCGCCGTCGTGGTGGATGAAACATGCAGTCTGTGGCTTGCCGTGCGGGTCCGGGGCGAAGGCGTGGATGCCGACCGGCGTCGGCATGACGGGATTGGGTGGCCGTGCGGGTGTTGGCAGGACGGGATGGGGCCGTGCCGGTGTCGGCCTTGTGGGCCGTGGCGGCGTCTGCATGACGGGGATGGGGCTGTGTCGGCGTCGGAGCACTTTATTTGTCGCCGAGACTGATTCTGTGGCTCGGGAGGCGTGGATGGCCGGTGGATTGGCCATCCACGCCGCGGGATTGTGGTCCTATGTGCTGGCCGAGTTGAACGCGCCGCCGTCGAGCAGGAGGTTCTGGCCGACGATGAAGCCGATCTTCGCGGAACAGAGGAAGGCGCAGGCGTCGCCGAACTCGGCTGGGTCGCCGGCGCGGCCGGCGGGGGTCTTGGACAGCCGTTCCTGCACCAGTTCATCGACCGGGCGGTTGGTCTTGCGGGCGGCCTCCTGGAAGCCGCCGCGCAGGCGGTCGGTCAGGAACGGGCCGGGCAGGATGTTGTTGATGACGACGTTGTGGCTCGCCACCTGCCGCGCGAGGCCGGCGACGAAGCCGGTCAGGCCGGCTCGGGCACCGTTGCTCATGCCCAGTTCGGGAATCGGCGACTTCACGGACCCTGATGTGATGTTGACAATGCGGCCGAATTTGCGGCCGATCATGCCGTCGATCACCGATTTGATCAGGAAGATCGGCGCCAGCATGTTGGCGTCGACGGCCTTGATCCACATCTCGCGGTCCCATTCGCGGAAATCGCCACGCGGCGGCCCGCCGTTGTTGTTTACCAGGATATCCGGTTCGGGACATGCCTTCAGGGCGGCCGCGCGGCCTTCCTCCGAGGTGATGTCGCCGGCGACGGCGGTGACCTTGGCGCCGGTCAACTGGCGGATTTCCGCGGCGGTTTCCTCCAGCGTCGCGGCGGTGCGGGCGGTGATGACCAGCTCGACACCCTCACGGCCGAGGGAGATGGCGCAGGCGCGACCGAGTCCCTTGCTGGCGGCGCAGACGATGGCTTTCTTGCCTTGCAGTCCCAGATCCATTGAATCACTCCTCCATTTGAATAATCACCGGTTGTATCAGCCCGCATTGAAATCGCATACTGACCGGCCGATACTGGGCTGTGCCGTGCGGCCATGACAACGATGTAACCCCGGTGTCATGCGCTGTACGGGACGCATTCCGATGTAATCCAATGGACTGAACAACCAGGCAAGGTAGCTCGATGAAGATGACGCGTATCGGAGCCGCTTTGCTGGTGGGAACCAGCTTCGCGGCCGGCTGTGCCGCCGCGACGGGTGGTGGCATCATCGCTGCGGCAGCGCAGGGGACTGACCCGGCGCCGACCTATCGGCTGCTGACCTTGTTCAACAACGTCCTGGAACGGGTACAGGCGGATTATGTCGAACCGGTGTCCGGCAAGACGCTGATCGATAACGCGCTGAACGGCATGCTGACCGGGCTCGACCCGCACAGCGCCTATATGACCCAGGCTCAGTGGCGCGACATGCAGTCCGAGACCTCGGGCCAGTTCGGCGGAATCGGGCTGGAAGTCACCGAGAACGGCGGTCTGCTGCAAGTGGTCAGCCCGATCGACGACACGCCGGCCGCCGCCGCGGGATTGAAGCCGGGCGACCTGATCACCGCGGTGAACGGCAAGACGGTAGAGGGGCTCAGCCTGAATGACGCGGTGACCGAGATGCGCGGGCCGCCGAACACCATCCTGCATCTGATCGTCAAGCGGTCGGGGATCGACAACCCGATCGTGTTGACGCTGACCCGGCAGATCATCCACGTCGAGACGGTGAAGAGCCGGCTGATCGGCGACATTGGCGTCATCCGCGTCAGCGAGTTCACTGAACAGACCGATTCCGGCGTGCATAAGGCCCTCAAGTCTCTGCGTGCGGAGTCCGGAGGACAT
>DATAZJ010000590.1:0-5466 GCA_036272115.1 Rhodopila sp.
ATCTCGGAATGCCGGAAAAGACGGTCGAGGCCTGGCGCAATCTCTGGTTCCACACCGGCGACCGCGTGGCCAGGGATGCAGACGGTTGGTTCCGCTTCATCGACCGCCTGAAGGACGTGATCCGCCGCCGTGGCGAGAACATCTCCTCGCACGAAGTCGAGCAGGTGCTGCTCTCCCACCCCGATATCGAGGCCGCCGCCGCGTTTCCCGTTGCCTCGGATCTTGCGGAAGACGAGGTAATGGCCGCCCTGGTGATCCGTCCCGGCCAGCCATTCGATCCGGAGGCGCTGATGCGGTTCTGCGAGGCACGCATGCCGCATTTCGCCATACCCCGTTACGTCGAAATCCTGCCGGATCTACCGCGCACCGAGAACGGCAAAATCCAGAAATTCCGGCTGCGCGAACGCGGCGTCACCGCCGGGACCTGGGATCGCGACGCCGCCGGCTATGTGGTGCGGCGGTTGTGAGCGGCTCGGTTTTGAACCGGTCAGGGTAGTTGTATTGGGAATCTCCCGCGATGCGCGGCTGTCTATGGTCGGTCGCAAGACAAGTAAGGGTTTGAACCGCAAATGAACGCAGATGAACGCAAATGCGTAAAATACAAAGTGACCAATGATCGTGGCAGGATGGTTCGACTTCGCTGATCTATATCGTTACCTGATATTTGCGTTCATCTGCGTTCATTTGCGGTTCCAAAAACTTGCTTGGATCGACCCGATCCGCCAGCGGGTGACATCGCGCCGGTTTCAAGTGCGACTGCGCTGAGAGCCGACCGAAACTGCTTTACACTTAAAACGTTTCACCGTAACCGATGACGGTCGAAAACCGCTCGGGGGCTGACCATTGGGCAAGATCGCACCGTCGCTGCCGTCGCTTCCGAAGCGTCGGCTGGCCTTATGAAGATCGCTGTTCTCGGCGGTGGAAACGGCTCTTTCGCCGCAGCCGGTGACTTGGCGTTGGCGGGTCACGACATCAGGCTGTGGCGGCGGGATGAACACGCAGCGGCAGCGCATCGCGCGGCCGGCGGCACCATCGCCGTGACCGATCACGCCGGCGACCATAAAGCCCGCCTGGCCGCCATCACATCCGACCTCGCCGCCGCGGTGACCGGCGCGGACCTGATCCTGTGCCCGACGCCAGCATTCAGCCAACCGGCGATCGCGGCCAGGCTGGCGCCGCTACTGTCCGACGGTCAGGTCGTCTTCCTGCCACCCGGCAGCTTCGGATCGTTCCTCTTCGCCCGCGCCGCCCACGCCGCCGGCAATCGCGCCCCGATCAGCTTCGCCGAGACCGGCACCCTGCCCTGGCTCGCCCGCAAGCACGGCCCCTACGCGGTGCGGATCTCCGGACGCGGTAAGCGGCTCCCCACCGGCGTCTTCCCGCAAGCCCAGGCCCCGCACGCGCTCCAGGTCATCGCCGCGGCGTTTCCCAACGCGATCGAGCCCTGCGGCGATGCGCTATCCGGCGCGCTGATGAACGCCGGCCCCATCATCCACCCACCATTGATCATGATGAACGCCGGCCCCATCGAGCATTTCGACCGATGGGACATCCACAAGGAAGGCACCCAGCCGTCCATCCGGCGGGTGACCGATCGCCTGGACGCCGAACGTATCGCGGTGCGGGAAGCGCTTGGCTACGGACCGCCGCATTTCCCCCTCGCCAACCACTACGCGCGCGAGGGCGAGGAATGGATGTACGGCCGCGGCTCGCATGAGAAACTGACCGACTCAGGCGACTGGCACGAACATCTGGTGCTGCGCGAGCACCGCTACATGCTGGAGGACACAAGGATCGGCCTGTCCTTACTGGTCTCGGTCGCCGCGCTGGCCGGCGTCGCCGCACCCTTGGCTCACGCCTTCCTGGCGCTCGGTTCCGCGATCTGCGGCGAGAATTTCCAACAGTCCGGCCGCACCCTGGCAAGTCTCGGCCTGGCGGACCTCGACCGGGCGGCATTGCTGGCGCTGCTGCAAAACGGTTTCGCCGCATGAGGGACCCGATCGCCTGCCTCGGCGCCGGACGCATGGGCCGAGGCATCGCCGTGGTGTTCGCCTTCGCCGGCCACGACGTGACGGTTATCGACTTCAAGCCGCGCACATCCGAAGCCTTCGCCCGCTTGGCCGCCGAGGCAACCACCGAAATCGGCGCCACCCTGGCGATGCTGGCACGAATTGGCCTCATGCGACCCGAACAGACGGCACCGATCGCCGCACGTATCCGTATCGTGGCGGATGCCGACGCCGAGGCCGCCCTGGCCAACGCGGCCGTGGTCTTCGAAGGCGTACCGGAAGTCCTGGCCCTGAAGCGCGAGGCACTCGCCCGGGCATCGGCCATGGCGGGACCCAAGGCGATCATCACCTCCACCACTTCGACCATCCTGGTGGACGCCCTCGCCGATGCGGTCGTGGCCCCGGAACGGTTCCTCAACGCCCACTGGCTGAACCCGGCCTTCCTGGTGCCACTGGTGGAGGTATCGCCCGGCGCCCGCACCAGCGCCGACACGACTTCCCGCCTGCTCGCGTGCCTCGAAAGCGTCGGCAAAGTCCCGGTGATCTGCGCGGCCCGTCCTGGCTTCATCGTGCCGCGCATCCAGTTGCTCGCGATGAATGAGGCGGCGCGAATGGTGGACGAAGGCGTCGCCAGCGCGGCCGACATCGACAAGGCGGTCAAATACGGCTTCGGCTTCCGCTTCGCCGTGCTGGGCCTGCTGGAGTTCATCGACTGGGGCGGCGGCGACATCCTGCATTATGCCAGCGAGTATCTGTCGAAGGCGCTGGATCACCCGCGCTATCAGGCGCCCGACGTCATCGCGCGCAACATGGCCGCGGGACATATCGGCATGACCACCGGCCGGGGCTTTCTGAACTACGAAGGCGTCGATATGGCCGCCTATCGCGAAGGGCGGCTGAGCGCGTTCGCCGATCTGCTCCGCGGCATGGGCCTCGCGCGGCCCCCGGTCATGGACAACACGGACAACACGGGCGGCACCTCCCGCCATGACAACGACGGACAGTGACGGTATGGTCCGTCAGAGTCACATCGCGGGTGGACGATCCGCCGCGCCGGGGAGAAGTGCGTAATGGCGAGTTACGAAAACATCATCGTCGAAACAATCGGTCGCGTCGGCCTGATCCGGCTGAATCGCCCCGCCGCGCTGAATGCGCTGTGCGACGCGCTGGTGAAGGAACTGGGCGCCCAGTTGCGGGCCTTCGATGCCGACAAGGCGATCGGCGCCATCGTCATCACCGGCAGCGACCGCGCCTTCGCGGCCGGCGCCGACATCAAGGAGATGCGCGACCGCACCAACCCCAGCGCGATGGTGGAGGACTTCATCGGCGCCAACTGGGAAGTCGTGCTGCAAATCAAGAAGCCGGTAATCGCCGCGGTGGCCGGCTTCGCCCTGGGCGGCGGCTGCGAACTCGCGATGATGTGCGACATGATCTTCGCCGCCGACACCGCGAAGTTCGGCCAGCCGGAGATCAACCTCGGCGTCATCCCAGGTGCCGGCGGCACCCAGCGGCTGACCCGTGCTGTCGGCAAATCGAAGGCGATGGACATGGTGCTGACCGCCCGCATGATGGACGCAGCCGAAGCCGAACGGGCCAATCTGGTATCCCGCGTCTTCCCGGCCGACCAGTTGCTGCCGGAGGTCATGAAAATCGCCGAGCGAATCGCCAATCTGTCGCCGGTCGCGGTCCAGTTCGGCAAACAGGCGGTCAACCGGGCCTTTGAATCGACCCTGGTCGAAGGCGTCCGGCACGAACGAGCATTGTTTCTCTCACTGTTCGGCACCCCAGACCAGAAAGAAGGCATGGCGGCGTTTGTCGAAAAGCGAAAGCCAAATTTCCAGGTGTGACAAAGCACTGACATTCATATCGAATATATTTCCGAGTAATTGCGGGGTGTGTCAGCACACTTATAAGTTATGACACCCCCCGGTCGTTTATGCTATTTTAACATCTCATTACCGGGATTTTTCTCGCACATATTAGCGACTTGGAGTAGCAGACAGGCATGGATAAAAGCCTGTCCGATTCACGCGTTGCTGCCCACATACAGGGGCAACCACAGACGCCGCATGCGTCGGAAATCAGCCTGCTTTTGGTCAGCCGCAGCGCGATCTGGTTACGGGCCGTCCACGGCGCGACACGGCAACTGGGCGGCGGTGACGTTCTGACCTGCGACGCACGCGGCGCATTGGCTCGGCTGGCTGGAATCACTTCGCATTACACCCATCTTCTGGTCGATCGGAACGATGCGGAGGGACTGCTGGATGAACTCGCCGATCTCACCACGGAAGTCGCAGCGCCGGACACGGACATGCTGCTTCTGGGAACGGCCGATTCCCGGCGCCCCCATGTTCGCACCGTTCCGACGGCCACGTCCCGATCTGTTGCAGAGGCCTTGATGGCGACTTCCCCCACGCGCAACGGACCGGCCATGAATCTGGCCGAACTGACAGCCGCGCTACAGGGCGCGATGATCGAAACCCGCTATCAGCCGATCATCCGGATCGCCGATCGCCATCCCGTCGGCGTAGAGGCCCTTGCGCGTCTCAACCACCCCGAACGAGGCACGTTGCTGCCCGATCGCTTCGTGCCGCAGCTTGAAGATGCTGGTCTGGCAGCCGAATTGACCGGCCTGGTGTCCGCCCGAGCGTTCGCCGATCTCGCCGGCCCGTTCCTGGCCGAACGTGGTCTGCGGATGTCGGTGAACTTTCCGCTGGACGTGCTGTTGCAACCCGCCGCGCTGGATCGGTTGGAGGAACAGCGCATCGCCGCCGGCCTCTCCGCCGACAGTATTGTTATCGAGCTGACGGAAAGCCGCCCGGTTGAAGACATCCCGGTGCTGCTCCGTTCGCTGGAGCGGCTGCGCGGCCTGGGTTACGGCGCCGCGATCGACGATGTCGGCCCCGCCGTGCCGCGCCTGGCGCCGCTGCTGGAATTGCCGTTCACCAGTTTGAAGCTGGACAAGGACCTGGTGAAGCAAGTCAACGAATCCACCGAAATCGGCAGCTTCCTGGCCACCACCATCGTCCAGGCCAAGGCCCGCGGTTTGACCGTGGTGGCCGAAGGCGTCGAAACCCAGCCGATCTGGGACCGCATGCGCGACCTCGGCGCCGATGAGGTCCAGGGCTTCCTCGCCGCTCGGCCCCTGCCCGTCGCGGCGGTCCCGATCTGGTGGGATGCGTGGATGGGACAGGCCACGCCCCGGGCCTGATCGGGACGAGTATCGCGCATCAGACAAGCGCGATACATTGCAGTTTTGTCCCAGCGGCCGATTCACGCGGGAAATCGCGGTCACCTCGTGACTCGCGCTTTACCGCGATCGGGCAATCGTGCCCCGAAGCTGAAGTTCGCCACAGCGGGCGAACCTCAGATTCGAAACACCAGCTCTTTGTTTTCAGTGGCCTGCTGGTCCCAGAAGCCCGCCGCAAGATGCGACGAACTTCTGGGGCAGGACACT
>DATAZJ010000591.1:0-1839 GCA_036272115.1 Rhodopila sp.
AACCTGGCGGGGGTGACGGAAGTACGCGCGGGCGTCTACATGTTCGGCGATCTGTTTCAGTCGGAGATCGAGACGCATGGTGCCGATGCCATCGCGGTGACGGTGCTGACCAGCGTGATCGGCCGGCGGCCGGGGCGCATCCTGGTGGATGCCGGCGGCCTGGCCCTGTCGAAGGATCGCAGCACCGAGGCGGCGCCGCATGATTATGGCTATGGGCTGGCGCTGGGTATCGACGGAACGCGTGAACTGGGGGACGCCATCGTGCGCAAGGCGTATCAGGAGCATGGGGTCGTGGAACTCGACCCGGCGCATCCGGCCGAGCTGCCGATCGGCGCCAAATTGCGCATCGCGCCCAATCACACTTGCATGACCGCGGCGGCACATGACCGGTATTTCGTGGTTGATGGCGAGCAGGACGTCATCGCGATCTGGCACCGCGTCAACGGCTGGTAAACTTCCGCCTTCCGCCGGCGGCTGCGATGGAGCAACATCGGTGCCAGGATCGGTATCGGATCGCGAAAGGAGCAGTGTCTTCCAGCAGTCTGGTCCAGATGATTGGGGGTCGTTCCCGGGTTCCTCGGCGCCGGTTTCGCCTGTGCTGGCGCTGGTGGGATTTATCGGGTTGTGCCTGCTGGTCGCCGCGGTCGATGGGTCGATGGCGGCGCGTGCGGTGCATTACTCCCACCAGACCCTGCGTGCGCCGGCGGGGGTGATGCCGGTCTGGATGCTGGTGCCGGTCTGGACTGGCTTGTCCACGATGATCGGTGTCGCGGCGTGGCTGGTCTGGAAGCGGCTTGGTGCCGCGCCGTCGCTGCGGCTTTGGGGCTGGCAGCTTGCGGCCAGTGCGCTGTGGGCGCCGGCGTTTTTCGGGCTGCACAGTCCGGCGCTGGCGCTGGGGGTGATCGCGATCCTGCTGTTGCTGGTGGTGCTGACGATACGGGCGTTTCGGCGCTTCGATCGTCGAGCCGCGCTGTTGATGGTGCCGTATGCGGTGTGGTGTCTGTACGTCGCGTATCTCGATGGCGGATTCCTGCTGCTCAATCACGCTTGATCCAGCGCAAGGACACGTCATCCCGGTTGCGCCAGGTTTGGCGCGCCGAGTTTGGCGGATTGAATCACGGCGGGGGTCGCGTCGCCGAGGACGGCGCGATCGCACTGCCTTTCCCGGGCCTACGTTCGGCAGGCCTGGTGCGGTATAGCAACAAATCAGCGGAGAATGCCGATGAACGACCAGCAGACGTCGATGCCTCTGGCCGAAGAAGAACTCGTTCGGATGAATGCCTGGTGGCGGGCAGCGAATTATCTTTCGGTCGGGCAGGTCTATCTGCTGGCCAATCCGCTGCTGCGCGAACCGTTGCGCATGGAGCACGTGAAGCCGCGGCTGCTTGGGCACTGGGGGACGACGCCGGGGCTGAATTTTCTTTACCTGCATCTCAATCGGATCATCCGGCGCAGGGACCTCGACCTGATCTTCATCGCCGGTCCCGGGCATGGCGCGCCGGGGGTGGTTGCCAGCACGTGGCTGGAGGGGACGTATTCGGAGCACTATCCCACCGTGTCGCGCGACGCGGAGGGGATGCATCACCTGTTCCGGCAGTTCTCGTTTCCCGGCGGCATCCCCAGCCATGCGGCGCCGGATACCCCGGGGTCGATCCATGAGGGCGGGGAGCTGGGCTATTCGCTGTCGCATGCGTTCGGCGCGGTGCTGGATAATCCTGAGCTGATCACGGCGTGCGTGGTGGGCGATGGGGAGGCGGAAACCGGGCCGCTGGCGACGTCCTGGCATGGCAACAAGTTTCTCAATCCGGTGACGGATGGGGCGGTGCTGCCGATCCTGCA
>DATAZJ010000592.1:0-6334 GCA_036272115.1 Rhodopila sp.
CCTGCTCCAACCTCACGCGTTCCTGCGACGACAACCAAATTCCTGTCGGAGATGCTCGCCCGGGCGCGGTTAGGCGATGCGAGATCGGCGAAATCTTATGCCGCCATGGTTCGCACCTTTGCGACAGCGGCGGTGAGGGGCCGTTCACACCTCAAGCTGTAAGCCGACAACCTCCATGGTATCTGGCCTCTTTGGGGGCCAGTTGCTGACCCGGCATCGGCTGAAATCGTCGCCATCGAAAGTGGCTTGTAACGGCGCCGCATAACGCCTACATCCTGCGGCGTCAGCTTGCTGACTATGGTGATAAACGGCGCGTGGAATAATCGTTGTGGACCCGGGGGCAGTGCCCGGCGCCTCCACCATTCACCCCCGGGGTTTCGGGGCATATGGGGGCGAAACAGGCTCGACACGCGTGGTAAAGACTCGCCTTTTGCCCGGCATGATACCGCCGTTATCGGGTCAAATCACAAGTGCCAACGATAATCAGGCGCTCGCCGTCGCTGCATAAGCGATAGGCGCGGTTCGGGGGGGCACCGGGCAACAGAAGCCCCCCCAATTATTCCTCCACCCAATTATTCCTCCAGATGAATAGCGAACCGTTCCGCCAGGCCCTGCGCGCCCTCAGGCGTGATGGTCACCGCCCGCGAGTCCCGCTGCCGCGCGATCCAGCCCAGATCCAGCAACCGTGTGGCAAGCGCGGCGCCCAGGCGGCCGGCGATGTGCGGGCGCCGCTCGCTCCAATCCAGGCAGGGGCGGCAGAACACCCGCTTTCCCACCGCCGGTTCGGCGCCGAAATCGCGCAGGAAAACCCGCCCGCGATCCGTGACCTCCCCGCCGTCGCCGCTCAGCGACACATGGCCGGCGTCGGCCAGCGAGTCGGCCAGCGCCACGCCCAGCCGCCCGGCCAGATGATCGTAGCAGGTGCGGGCGGTGCGCATGGCGTCGCCGCCGCGCCAGGGACTGATCCGCCCGGGTTCGGGTCCCGCGACCGCCATCACACTCTCCAGCATTTGCCCGACCAGCGGTGACGCCAACCGGAAATACCGATGCCGGCCCTGCTTCTCCATCGCCAGCAGCGCGGCGTCGGTCAGACGCGCGAGGTGGCCGGACGCGGTCTGCGGCGAAACCCGAGCCGCATAGGCCAGTTCCTTCGCCGTCAGCGCCCGTCCGTCCATCAGCGCGGTCAGGATATTGGCTCGTGCCGGATCACCAAGCAGCGCGGCGACCGAGGCCATGCGTGTGATGTCGCTCATGCTGCGGACCATAGCCTGTGTCGAGCCCGGACGCATGCGGGGACTGTTCGGCCGCGACCGAAGTGTCGCCGAGCGACGCAGACCCGGCGCCGTGGTATCGGCTGGACACCGCATGGTCCAAGGATCGCGCGGGTTCGGGGAGTCCTGGATGACACGTCCGCCGCAGCATTGGGCATCGCGCCTGCCGTTCTACTACGGCTGGCTGATCATCGGCATCGCGTTCGTCACCATGGCAATCGCGGTCACGGCGCGCACCGCCTTCTCCCTGCTGCTGCCGCCGCTGATCGCCGAGTTCGGCTGGGACAGCGGGCTGGTCGCCGGGGCGTTTTCGTTCGGCTTCCTGGTGTCCGCGGTGTTGAGTCCGCTGATCGGCCGGGTCATGGACACTTATGGGCCGCGCGTGGTGATCGGCGGCGGCGTGTGCCTGATGACCCTGGGGCTGTTCCTCGCCCCGGCGATCCACACGCCCTGGCAGTTGTATGCGACGCTGGGTGTGCTGGTCGGCGGCGGCGCCAACCTGATGACCTACACGGCGCACTCGCAGTTCCTGCCGCATTGGTTCGTGCGGCGGCGCGGGCTCGCCATCAGCATCGCGTTCTCCGGCGCCGGGGTCGGCGCGATCGTTCTGCTGCCGTGGTTGCAGGCGATTATCGTTCGGGATGGCTGGCGGGCGTCCTGCTCCGCCATGGGGCTGCTGGTCGTGCTGGTGATCGGGCCTCTGACCCTGCTGCTGCGGCTGCGGCCGGAGGATGTCGGTCTGCTGGCGGATGGCGAGTCGCACACGGAAGGTTCGGGCAGCCGGCTCGGACCGGCCAATATCGTCGATCCGGCCTGGACGGCGATCGAGTGGACGCTGCCCAGGGCGATGCGCACCGGCCGTTTCTGGTGGATCGCGCTGGGCTATTTCTGTGCGCTGTTCGCCTGGTACGCCATTCAGGTCCACCAGACGAAATACCTGATCGAGGTCGGCTTCTCGCCGCTGGTGGCGGCCTGGTCGCTGGGGATCGTCAGCGTCGTCGGCGTTCCGGGGCAGATCGGCTTCGGCGCCCTGTCCGACCGGGTGGGCCGGGAATGGGTGTGGTCGGCCGGATGCGCCGGTTTCATCATCTGCTACGCCGCCCTGATCGCCTTGGAGCAAATGCCGGGGTCGCGTCCGCTGCTGTATCTGATGGTGATTTCGCAAGGTTTCCTGGGCTACGCCATGACCTCGGTGATGGGCCCGATCGTGGCGGAGATTTTCGAGGGGCCGCATTATGGCTCCATCTTCGGCGCCGTGACGGTGGCGCTGATCGGCGGCGGCGCGGCCGGACCCTCGGTCGCCGGAGCCATCCGCGACGCCACCGGCAGCTACCGCTCGGCATTCCTGCTGGCGGTCGGGTGTTGCGTGCTGTCGGCGGCGGCGATCTGGATCGCGGCACCCGGCAAGGTGCGCGTGGTCCCGGGCCGGGTGCCGGTGCTCATGCGGCGCGATGCAGCGCCACTCCGCCGATAACCAGTGCGATCCCCAGCAGGTCCGCCGCCGACGGCACCTGGTGCAGCACCAGCAGGCCGATCGCCGTGGCGCTGGCCGGCAGCAGCGACAGCAGCAGGGCAAAACTGGCCCGTGGCAGCCGGCGCATCGCCAGTTGGTCGCACACATACGGGATGACGGACGAGGAAACGCCGACTCCGATCGCCGCCGCCAGCAGGACCGGGTCGCGGAAAGCCGGCAGAGCGGTCCGCAGCCCCAGCGGCAGCGCGGCGACGGACGCAACCAGCATCGCGCAGGCCAGCCGATCCACCCCCGACACGCCGGCGCCGCCCGCCGAAATGCGGTGCCCAAGCAGGATATAGCCGACGAACAGGGCACAATTGGCGAAAGCGAACAGATAGCCCGGCACATTGCCCGCGAGGCGCAGTTCGGTCAGCACATACACCCCGGCCACCGCGAGCATCAGCGCCACCAGGTTGCGCCGCGTCCGCACGCCCCAGGCCGCAACCGCGATCGGCCCGAGGAATTCGATGGCCCCCACGGTCGCCAGCGGCAGCCGGGCGATGGCCTCGTAGAACACGGTGTTCATGGCGGCCAGCACCACGCCCAGCGCGATGATGATCGCCTGATCGGGGCGGGGCAGTGCGGCCAGCAGCCGCCAGGGCCGGCGCCACACCGCGAACACCAGCCCGGCGCTGGCGATTCGCAGCCACGCGACACCGGACGGCGCAAGCGAGGCAAACAGCAGCACCGCAAAGGACGGCCCAAGATAGTGGAACACCGCACTGACCCCGAAATAGGCGTGCGGCGGCACTCGGTCCGCGAACCGCGATGAAAAGGCCCTGGCCGACATGCGGTGCAGACTCGCACGTCATTTTGCGATGGTGAATACCAATCCGAAGGCCGTAAGATGATTTTGCCTTCAGGTTAGGACAAAGATCGCCCTATGAGCCTTCAGTCTGAGGAATTGCTGCGTGACCGGCGGAACATCCGTCTGCTGTGCCTGCTGCTCGACAACCCACGCATCGGCACATCCGAGCTGGCCAGGTGCGTGGGGATGTCGGCACCGGCGGTGCGGGATCGTGTGCTGCGGCTGGAGGACGCAGGGGTGATCGCCGGCTATCGCCTGGACCTGGACCCGGCCGCGCTGGGATACCCGGTCTGCGCCTATGTGCGGGTGCGGCCAGCCCCCGGACAGTTGCCGAAAGTGGCGGACCTGGCGCGCCGGATGCCTCAGGTCGTTGAATGTCACCGGGTCACGGGGGAGGATTGCTTCGTGATCAAGGTCCATCTGACCGGGCTGGATCAACTCGACGTTGTGTTGGACCAGTTCCTGGCGTTCGGCCAGACCACGACCAGCATCGTGCAATCGACTCCGGTGCCGCCGCGCGGGCTGCCATTGCCTGCTGCACCGGCGGCAGCGTCCGGTTGAAGGTCCCATCCGGCCGAGGGTTGCGGCCGATGGTTGCAGTCGGTGGTTGCAGTCGGTGGTTGCCCAAAGCCGCCGGCGCCATGTAGGGTGCGACTCAGATTTGGGAACACAGCATGAACGATCTGTTTGGCCCAGGGTCCGGCAAGGGGTCCGACAAGGGGCCCGAAAAGTCCGGACCAAAGCCGCCTGCCAAGCCAGTCAAGGCGGAAATCGACCAGCGCCTGCCGCTGCCGGCGCGTGACGACTCGGACTATTCGGCCAAGGATATCGAGGTCCTGGAAGGGCTGGAGCCGGTCCGCAAACGCCCCGGCATGTACATCGGCGGGACGGATGAAACCGCGCTGCATCACCTGGCGGCCGAAATCCTCGACAACGCGATGGATGAGGCGGTGGCCGGCCACGCCAGCTTCATCGAGGTCTCGCTGGAGGAGGGCAACTGGCTGACGGTGCGCGACAATGGGCGCGGTGTCCCGGTTGATCCGCATCCGAAATTCAAGAATCTGAGTGCGTTGGAGGTGATTCTTACCACGCTGCATTCGGGTGGAAAGTTTGGCGGCAAGGCGTATGCGACCTCGGGCGGGCTGCACGGCGTGGGCAGTTCCGTGGTCAACGCGCTCTCGGAGGTGCTGGAAGTCGAGGTCTACAAGGATCGGGTGCTGTGGAAGCAGTCCTATGCCAAGGGCAAGCCGACCTCCAAGCTGGTCAATGGCGGGCCGGTGCACAACCGGCGCGGCACCAGCATCCGCTTCAAGCCAGACACCGAGATCTTCGGGCCCACCCTGTCATTCGTGCCCGCCCGGCTGTACCGCTTGTGCCGCTCCAAGGCATATCTGTTTCGCGGCGTCGAAATCCGTTGGAACTGTGCCCCCGCGCTGTTGAAGGGCGGCAAGGACGACGTCCCGGCCGAGGCGGTGCTGCATTTCCCCGGCGGCCTGCGCGACAGCCTGGCGGCCGATATTGGCGACCTGGCAAAAGTCCTGCCGCAGATCTGGGCCGGCGAGGCCGCACTGCCCGGCGAAGCCACCGGCAAGGTCGAATGGGCCGTCGTCTGGCTGGAGCAGGGGGACGGATTCCTGCATTCCTACTGCAACACCGTGCCGACATCGCAGGGCGGCACGCATGAAGCCGGGTTTCGCGCGGCGTTGATCAAGGGTTTGCGCGCCTGGGGCGATCATCGCGGCAACAAGCGGGCGGCGCAGATCACCGCCGACGACGTGCTGGACCCCGTCGCGGCGAAACTGTCGCTGTTCCTGCGCGACCCGCAGTTCCAGGGCCAGACCAAGGAAAAGCTGACCAACGCCGAGGCCGCGAGGCTCACCGAAGGCGCCCTGCGCGACCGGTTCGACCATTTCCTGGCCGGCGACCCGGCCTCGGCCGACAACCTGCTGTCCTTCGTCATCGAACGCGCCGAAGACCGCATCCGCCGCAAGGAAAACAAGGACACCGCTCGTAAATCCCCCACCAGGCGCCTTCGGCTGCCCGGCAAGCTGACCGACTGCTCCCGCGAAAACGCCGCCGAGACCGAAATCTTCCTGGTCGAGGGCGACTCGGCCGGCGGCTCCGCGAAACAGGCCCGCAACCGCGAAACCCAGGCGGTGCTGCCGTTGCGCGGCAAAATCCTCAACGTCGCCAGCGCCTCTGCCGACAAACTCCGCCAGAACCAGGAGTTAAAAGACCTGATCGAGGCCCTGGGCTGCGGTGTCGGCGATCGCTTCGACCGGACGAAGCTGCGCTACGGCCGGGTCATCATCATGACCGACGCCGACGTGGACGGCGCCCACATCGCCTCGCTGCTGATGACGTTCTTCTACCGCGAACTGCCGGAACTCGTCCGCCACGGGCACATCTACCTGGCGCAACCGCCGCTCTACCGGCTGACCCAGGGGGCGAAGTCCGTGTACGCGATGGACGACGCCGACCGCGAACAGAAAGTGCGGCGGGCGTTCAAGGCCGGCACCAAGGTGGAGGTCAGCCGCTTCAAGGGCCTGGGCGAGATGCCGCCCGCGCAGTTGAAGGAAACCACCATGGACCCGGCCAAGCGGACGCTGCTGAAGGTGATGGCGATCCCGGAAATGCGGGCGCAGACCAACGACCTGGTGGAAAGCCTGATGGGCCGGCGCCCGGAACTGCGCTTCGCCTTCATCCAGGAACGGGCAAAGACGGTCGAGGAAGTCGACG
>DATAZJ010000593.1:0-1685 GCA_036272115.1 Rhodopila sp.
GGCGGCGCTGGTGCGAGCCGTCGGCGGCGACCCGATCGTCCTGCCGGTCGCCCCCGACGACCGTTCGGCGATTGGCGCCGTCGCCGATTCTGTGGTGGGCATGGATATGCTGGTCACCACGGGTGGAGCCTCGGTCGGCGACCATGACCTGGTGATCGAGTCGCTGAAGGCACGCGGCATGACGCTGGATTTCTGGCAGATCGCCATGCGCCCGGGCAAACCGCTGCTGTTCGGCCAGCTTGGCCCGACCCCGGTGTTAGGCCTGCCGGGCAATCCGGTCTCGGCCATGGTGTGCGCGACGCTGTTCCTGCTGCCGGCTCTGGCCCGTCTGTCCGGCCTGCCCGCCGCGCCGCCGCCGGTTTCCGTCGCGGTGCTTGGTGCGGCCCTGAAACAGAACGACCATCGGGCTGACCATCTGCGGGCAACCGTCAGCACCGATTCGGCCGGCCGGATCGTGGCGACCCCCTTCCCGGTGCAGGATTCGGCGATGCTGCGTCGGTTGGCGACCGCCGACGCGCTGGTGCTGCGCGCACCCCACGCCCCGGCGCTGCCGCAGGGAGCCGAGGTCGGTATCATCCGACTCGATTCGCTCGGGTTGTGATCTGCCACTATGTAAGAAAAACGGCTGAATTCCTGGGTTATTCAGCTTTATCCACAGTTTCGCTTGACGGCGTGAACGGAACCAACATAGAACGCAATGACGGTTGCCGGTTTGTTCCGGCGATTATCCGAGGAAGTCCGCCATGTTGACTCGCAAGCAATACGAACTGCTGGTGTTTATCGATCAGCACCTGAAGCAGACTGGCTTTTCCCCGAGCTTCGAGGAAATGAAGGACGCGCTGAGCCTGAAGTCGAAGTCCGGCATTCACCGGTTGATTTCGGCACTGGAAGAACGTGGCTATCTTGCGCGGCGGCATCACAGGGCGCGGGCACTCGATGTTCTGCGCCTGCCCGACAACATGCTGGCGCGGGAAATGGCGGCGGTCGAACCAGCGGAAGCCGAGGTGGCGCACGGGTTTTCCCCCAACGTCATCCGGGGCGACTTTACCCAGCGGCTGCCGGGCGTGCGATCCGCCGGCGATGCCGGTGCGGTCGAGCTACCGATGTATGGACGCATCGCCGCCGGGCTGCCGATCGAGGCGTTGCGCGACGACACCAGCAACCAGATCGAGGTGCCGCTGGCGCTGTTGGGGCCAGGTGAGCATTATGGGTTGGAGGTCGCGGGCGATTCGATGGTCGACGCTGGCATCCTGGACGGCGACACGGTGATCATCCTGAAGGGCGATACGGCGGAAAACGGGCAGATCGTCGTGGCCCTGGTCGATGACGCCGAGGTGACCCTGAAGCGCCTGCGCCGGCGCGGTGCCTCGATCGCGCTGGAACCTTGCAACGTTCGGCATGAGACACGGATTTTCCCCGCCGACCGCGTGAAAGTGCAGGGGCGGATTGTTGCGCTGATGCGGAAGTATTGACAGTCAGAGTCGATAGCGGAACGGAGGCTCGCCTAGTGTCCGATCGCGATTTCCCGCGTGAATCGGTCACTCATACCAACCGGCGTGGCTCTTATAGCGTTGTTCGTTGATATGCTCCGGTTCCCATCGCGCCAGCCAGCCATCGGCCTGGCTCGTTGGCGTGTGCGAATGCCTCGAGAGTTCTACGCCAACCGAGGTAGTGAGGCAGGTTCT
>DATAZJ010000594.1:0-1780 GCA_036272115.1 Rhodopila sp.
GCATGGCGGGCCTTCGCCCCCCACGACGAAGAGAGGACGTGCGCCGTCCAAGCGACTCGGTTATTCCTGCGCGTCGCCTCAGCCTCTCGACACGGTCTTCAAGGATTTGCCGTGCGGGTCTCGGAAGGCGGCGTGGATGACGGCCTTCGCCCGCCACGACCGGCTCGGGCGGCAGTGCCAATAGCGAGGCGTCCATTTATCCCCATCGCCTGCCACCGATGCCGGCAGGTTCGGCGCATTCAGGACGAAAAGGCGAGGCGTCTCTCCCGCCGGCGCCAGACCATTCCGATCACGCAAACCGAGACGAGTCCCACCGAGGCCACCAGATCGATCGCCAGCATCGGCCCCACGAAATCCGCAACCGTGCCCATCAGCAGAATTCCCAGCGGTCCCATGCCGATGCAAACCGTCAGCAACCCCATCAACCGGGATCGTATATGCGCGGGTGTATGCAGCACGATCAGCGACGTCTGCATGTTGGCGAACGCGGCCGATCCGAACCCACCCACCGTCAGCAGCCCGCACGCGATCCAGAATCCGGGTGCCAGCGGCATCGCCACGACGCAGGCCAGGTACAGGATCGAGCCGCCCACCATCAGTATCCGGCCGCTGATCGCCGGCTCCCGGCTCGTCAGCAATGCCCCGCCGAGGAACGCACCGAACGATTCCGACGCCGCCATCACGCCGACCAGCGCCGGAGAAACCCGGAAGACGATCCGCCCGATCGGTGCGATCAGCGCGGAATAGGGAAATCCCAGCAGGTTCATCGCGATGGTGACCGCCAGCACGCCGCCGATGATCAGATCGCCCCGGACATAGCGTACGCCCTCGGCGAGGTCGCGCGGCACGTTGCCCAGCACCAGGCGCCTGGTGTCCTGCCGATGCCTCACCCCGGACCCCAGGAACGCGGCGAGCGCATACACGCAGGCGGAAAAGCCGAACGCGCCCGCCAACCCCAGCCGCTGGTAGATCACGCCGGCGAAGATCGGCCCCAGCAGCCGGGTGAACGAATTGGACATCGTGTCCAGCGCCAACGCCCGGGATACCAGATGGCTTTCCACGCACTCGCCCACCATCCGCCGCCGCGTCGCCATCTCGGTGGACCACACCAACCCGGAAACCAGGGCCGCGACCGCCACGTGCCACGGCTGGGCGACCCCCGCCCAGGCGAGCAGCGCGACCGATGCCGACGATGAGCACGCCAGCATCTGCCCGAACACCAGCACGGATTTGCGGTTCACCGCCTCGGTCACCACGCCGGAGAATGCACCCAGCAGCAACATCGGCATCGTGCGGGCGGCCGACACCACCGCGACGGCAAGGCCCGATCCTGTCATGTCGAGGGTGAACAGCGCTGCCGTCAATACTTCAAACCAGCGCATCGTATTGACGCAGCCGCCGATCGACCAAAGCCGAAGGAACGTGGCGGAGGAAAGCAGCGCGCGCAGCCCGCTGTTGGACAGAACGACACTCACGGCGAGGGGGATATCCCCGTCGTCCGGCCAGGCGAAGTCATGACGTTTCCCTAAACTCGGTTTTATCCCGAATACAAAGCATGCGGCGCCGGGATGGACCAGACAGAAAGCCACGACTAGAATGCGGGCCAGCATTGAACACCGCTGTGCAGGGAGAGCAACAAGATGGATACCGCCGTCATGACTCCGGCCTTCGACCGGACCGCCGAGGACCTCGGCAACATCGTCGAACTCGGCCATGTGAACGTCAGGGTGCCCGATCAGAGCAAGGCGATCGCGTACTACCTGATGGGTCTCGGCCTGAC
>DATAZJ010000595.1:0-2699 GCA_036272115.1 Rhodopila sp.
TGATCGAAAGGACCGGTCTTACCGCTGCAAGTCTCTACAACGCGTACGGTGACAAACGGTCGATGTTCCGGACGGCGCTGGATCACTATATCGAAAAGAGTATTGGAGCACGCCTTCAGCGCAGTGAGTCCCTCCCGCCCCGCGATGCCATACGAGCATTTTTCGAGGACATCTTGCGCCGTTCGCTGAATGACCGGGAGCGCAAGGGATGCATGATCGTAAATTGCGCCCTTGAGGTAGCGCCTCACGACAAGGAGTTTCGTGAGACGATTGTCGAGACCCTCGGGCGACTTGAGGCGTTCTTCCTCAATTGCGTCGAGAGGGGCCAGGCAGATGGGACGATCACCGCCGCCGTGCCGGCCGCCGGCTTGGCACAACACCTGCTCGGGGTGCTGATGGGCGTGCGTGTCCTGGCCCGGGTCCGCCCCGAGCGCCCCCTTCTCGAAGGCGTGATCAAGACGGCGTTCGCGTTCCTTGACGGTCCGTAGAAGGGCTGCCGATGGGCAGCGTCGGTCCAATTGGGCCGACTTGGGAGATGGGGCACGTGATCATTGGCTGCCGAAGACGGCAAGTTTGCTTAAATCCAGCAGCTTCAGGGTAACCAACTCTGACGGTGCGACGCGAATACAGGAGCTGTAACCATATCGCGGTTACTTCCGAAGAAGCCGACTGAGGCATCTTCATAGGTGTGGCGATGGCCAGGCGACGCGAATTACGCGGGATGACAGTCCTGGCTGGGGCCGGGTTGGTCGGCTTATGGCCGCGGCACCGGGACGCCAGCGCAGCACAGTCCCCCGTCTTTTCCGTGATGCATACGGACGCTCTGTGGCGATCCTTGCCATCGTCCTGCACCCAGCGCGACTGTTTCCCTGAACGTTTGTGCTACATCCGTAGGGCTGGCACCCGTGATCCACCTGCCTCCGAACCGATGACGACGCCTTATCGCGGCGACACTGTCGTATGGACCCGCAGCAGCGCCGTCATGAACGCCATTGCCGCCAGGGCACCGCCCAATCCGCATACGCCGCGCCAGCCATGGTCAGCCCAGACCACACCGGTCAGCGACGCCGCGATGCCGCCACCACCAAATTTGCCGATCATGTAGATCGTCGCGAGCCTGGTCCGGACGTCCGGTCGCAGACTGAAGATCACCGTTCGGTTCGATATGTCCGCCGCCGTCGCGCCCAAATCCAGGATGATCATACCGATGATGATGCCGATCACGGCGTGACCGAACACAACCAGGACTCCCCAGGACAGCAGAAGCGCCGTCAGCGCGGCCAGAAGCGAGAAGCGCGGCCCTCGGCGATCGGCGAACCCGCCGACGAACGGTGCGGCCATCGCCGCCGCCGCGCCGATCAGCGCCAGGCCGCCGACCCCGTCGCTGCGCCAGCCGAAAGCCGGGCCCTGCATGTAAAGCGAAATGCCGATCCACAGCGTGGTGAACGAACCCGTCGCCAGCCCCTGGCACAGCGCCGACCACCGAACCACCGGCACCGTCCGGAACACCAACGCCACACTGCGCATCAGCGCCAGATAGCCAGTCCGTGCCACTGGGGTTTCGGCGAGGAGCACGCGCCGCAGCGGCCACAACAAAAGCAACATCGCCACGGCGGCCAGCGCGTAAACCGTTTGCCAACCGAACTGGAGCCCGATCACGCCACTTACGGCGCGCGCCAGCAGCATGCCAACGATCACGCCCTGCGCGAGCAGCGCGGTGACCTTGCCGCGTCGCGCGAGTGGCGTCCGCAATGTCGCGTAAGGAGGCAACACGTACGGCGTGATGCCGAAGAACCCGACCATCAGGCTCAGCAGCAGCAGACATGTTCCGTTGGGCGCGAGCGCGACGCCGGCCAGCGCGGCCGCCTGGAGGGCGATCGTCACCGTCAGCAATCGCCCCGCCGACATCATATCACCCAGAGGCAGCAGGAAAGCGACGCCCAATGTGACGCCGAACTGCGTCAGCGCCGGTATCAGCCCGAGCATGGACCCGCTCAGGTTGACGGATTGTCCCATCGCGACCAGCAAGGGTTGGGCGTAATTCGCGTTGGCCACGGCCAGGCCGCAAGCGGCCGCCAGCATCCCGATGGCGGGCCGGGTTAGCGGGGCGGCGGCGAGCCGTTGGTCTCCCACGTGAGGCGGGCCGGCGGCCGGCGTCAGCTCCAGAACGACGGAGGATTGATCCATGGCGCTGATCCCCGCTCCCACTCAGGCCGCCGACTTTCCGCCGTCGACCGACAGGATCTGCCCGGTGATGAAGCTGGCCCGGTCTGAGGCGAGGAAGACGATCGCCTGAGCGATCTCGTCTGGCAGACCAGCACGCCGCATGGGAACGCCGGCAATCAACCCGGCCTTGCGCTCCTCGCTCCCGGTGAAACGGTTGAGCATACCGGTCTCCACCGGGCCGGGCGCGACAGCGTTGACGCGGACACCGAAATTCGCTCCCTCGAGTGCCGCCGACTTTGTCAGTCCCTCAACAGCGTGTTTGCTGGCGGTGTAGAGCGAGGCGCCCGGCGCGCCCTTGTGGCCCATCGTGGATGAGACATTGACGATGCTGCCCTTTCCAACCGGACGCATCGCCCGCATCGCGTGCTTCATGCCGAGCAGGGTGCCGAGGACATTGGTGTCGAACGTCGCGGCGTAGCGGTCAGCGGACTGATCGACGACAGGTCCAGGCGTACCCTCGGTGCCCGCGTTGT
>DATAZJ010000596.1:0-6269 GCA_036272115.1 Rhodopila sp.
TTCGCGGACGGCTGTGATCATCCCCACCATCGGCCACCCGACGCGGCCGTGCGCTGAATTTCCGGTTTCCAGTTGGGGCGTCAAAAAGGCGGACGGACAGAAAGCCACCCAAAGCCGTCCATCCGAGGAGATCTGAACCCACCAGCCGCAGGCTTGGGCCACCAGGTTAGCGATCGTCGGCAACCCGTCGAAGCCTCTGTGCAGCGGCACAAAAGCCTTGCCGGCATTTCGGAAAATCGGGTCCGGTGGAGGCGAATGGAACGGCCGTCCTACGCGCCCGCGCAGGCGGCGCACTGGCCTTCGGCCTCGATCGTTGCTTTGCCGACGGTGAAACCGAGCCGCTTGGCGGCGTCGTCCAGGGCGTGGGCGAGTTCGTGGTCTTCCAGTTCGGTGACCTTGCCGCAGGACCGGCAGATCAGGAACTGGGCGGCGTGGTCGTGGTCTTCCTCGGCGATGCAGCCGACGAAGGCGGACAGGCGTTCCAGTTTGTGGACGAGGCCTTGTTCCTGCAGGAACTCCAGCGCGCGGTATACCGTTGGCGGGGCGGCGCCGTGGCGGGTGCTGCGAAGCTGGTCCAGCAGGTCGTAGGCGCCGGTTGGGGCCTCGCGGTCCAGGATCAAGCCCAGCACCTGGCGGCGCAGATCGGTCAGCCGGACGCCTCGGCCTTCGCAGATGACGTTGGCGCGGGTCAGCAATGTCTCGGTGCGAGGGGAAAACCCCATAAGGCACTCCTTGGCGGCGAGCCCGCCCAATGCCTAGATAACATCCATGAACGAAATTGCCACATCCGCCGATCCGGTCCTGGACGCGATCTGCTTCGACGCCAACGGTCTGGTCCCTGCAATCGCCCAGCAGCATGACACCGGCGAGGTGTTGATGATGGCCTGGATGAACGCCGACGCGGTGCGGGAGACGCTGGCGACCGGGCGGGTCTGCTATTTCAGCCGCAGCCGGGGGAAGTTGTGGCGCAAGGGGGAGACGTCGGGGCAGACTCAGACATTGCGGGAGTTGCGGGTGGATTGCGACGGGGACACGTTGCTGCTGCTGGTGGATCAGGTCGGGGTGGCGTGTCACACCGGGCGGCGGAACTGCTTTTACCGAGCGGCTCGGGGGGGCGGGCTGGTGGAGATCGCGGCGCCGGTGGTGTCTCCCGATGCGCTGTATGGGCACTCGCATGGCTGAGAGCACGCCGGTCACGGTGCTGACCGGGTTCCTGGGGGCCGGCAAGACGACGGTGCTGAACCATCTGTTGCGGCTGCCGGAGTTGGCTCGGACGGCGGTGCTGGTGAACGAGTTCGGGGAGGTCGGGCTGGATCATCTGCTGGTGGAGAAGCTGGACGATTCCACCGTGCTGCTGAACGCTGGGTGCCTGTGCTGCTCGGTTCGTGGCGATCTGGCGCGGGTGCTGCGGGAGATGCTGCCGCGGGCTCGGCGTGGGGACATCGAGCGGATCGTGATCGAGACGACGGGGTTGGCCGATCCGGTGCCGATCCTGGCGACGCTGATGAGCGATCCGGTGGCGGCGTCCGCGTATCGGCTGGACGGCATCGTTACGGTTGTAGATGCGGTGAACGGGATGGTGCATCTGGACACGCAGGAGGAGGCGGTTCGGCAGGTCGCGGTGGCCGATCGGATCGTCATCAGCAAGGCTGACCTGGCCGACCCGGGCTTGTTGCGCGATAGGCTACGAGCACTCAATCCGGGTGCGCCGGTCGCCGAGGTTGCGCATGGCAAGGCCGATCCGGCGTTCATCCTGCATGCGGGTTTGTTCGATCCGGCCGCCAAAATCCCGGATGTCGCTGGTTGGCTGAACGCCGCGGCGTTCGAGGTCGGGCACCACCATCACCATGATCGGAACCGGCACGACGAGCGGATCGGCGCCTTCTGTGTCACGCTGAACGATCCCCTCGACTGGCAAGGGTTAGCGATGTGGCTGGAGATGCTGGTTGCCTCGCGCGGGGAAAACCTGCTGCGGGTCAAGGGGATCCTGAACCTGAAGGGTCAAGAACGGCCGGTTGCGATTCATGCCGTACGACACCTGATGCATCCGCCGGTGAAGCTTGCGGCCTGGCCGGACGACGATCCGCGCACCAGCCGTATCGTTTTCATCACCCGCGATCTACCACGGGCCGTCGTCGAGGATGGGCTGCACGCTTTTCAGGCAGCCCAGGGGGTTTGAGGCCAGACTTGGCGCGAGCCGCGGCGATAGCAACCTCGATCGCCTGGCGCGCCCAGGACTGCAACGTCTCGGCATCGTCCAACAACTCGGGCGGACAGCGCCAATATGACCCGAGCGTGTGTGTTCCCGACTTCGTATCGTAGGAGAATGGTGCCTCTCCGGCCGCCTCATACGCCGATCGATTGGCGTCACCGACCTTGAAGAACAGTTCTTCCCGAGCGATCAACCCAAACATCGTGCCGCCATGGAACAGTCCGACGCCGCCAAACATCCGGCGCGCCGAAATCGGCCCAAGCGGAGCGAGCAGTTCCAACAGATAAGTGGTGAGTTTGTCCGCGGCTCGCATGGGGCGCACGCTACATCAAGTCGATACCGGCGGGTTAGGATTTCCGGCCGTCCACGCCCTCGGCAGCGAAAGCGGAGACGTCATTGCGACAGGCGCGGTGACGAAGCAATCTTTCGGTGTGTGCCCATGTTTGGAGGGGCTTCCACGCTCGAGGCGTCATCAAACAAGGATCACGATGTTGGCTTCACAGCCCAAGCGCGCACCGGTCTTCGATCCTGATCTGGTCGCTCGCCTCCGCGGCCGCGCCGCCCTGCTGACACCCAGCCAGATGGCAGAGGCGGATCAGGCGGCCGGCCGACACGGGCATGCCGGCACCGTCCTGATGGAGGCTGCGGGCCGCGCGGTCGCCCGCGCCATCCGGCGCCACACAGAGCGAAGCCGCATCCTGGTCCTTGCCGGTCCGGGCAACAATGGCGGCGACGGCTATGTGGTCGCGCGGCTGCTCGCCCAGGATGGCTGGTCTGTGCGCGTCGCGCCACTCGCACCTCCGCGTCCACAGGCCGACGCCAGTGGGGCCGCCCGCTTGTGGCATGGTCCGATCGTCCCGTTCACCCCGGCGGAGGCGGCCCGGTCGGACGTCGTCATCGACGCGGTATTCGGCGCCGGACTGGCCCGCCCCCTGACCAATCTTGTCGCTGACACGCTGCGAGCCGCCAAGCGAATCGTCGCCATCGATGTGCCGTCCGGCTTGGACGGTGCCACCGGTCAGCCGCTCGGTTACGCCCCGACCGCTGAACTGACTGTGACGTTCTTTCGCCTGAAACCCGGTCACCTGCTGCTGCCCGGCCGAAACCTGTGCGGCCGGATCGAACTGGCCGATATCGGCATCCCTGACGTCGTCCTCGACTCGATCGTGCCCAACACCTTCGCCAACCTGCCAAGCCTATGGCGTTTGCCGGGTCTGACAGTGGAATCCCACAAATACACCCGCGGTCACGTCACCGTCGTCGGCGGGGCCACCATGACCGGTGCCGCCCGTCTCGCCGCCGAAGCCGCCCGCCGGGCGGGGGCCGGCATGGTAACAATCGCCGCTCGCGGGGCGGCGGAACCCTACAGGTCCGGTGACCCCGGTTTGCTGGTCACCGAGGCCCCGATCGCTGATCTCCTGAAGGACGCCCGCCGCAAGGTCTGGGTGTGCGGGCCAGGCCTTGGGCCAGATGAAGCGCGAACCATCTTTCCTGCCCTGATGGCCGCGAACCGGACGGTGGTTGGCGACGCCGATGTGTTCTCGGCCTTCAGCGGCGACCCCGACGCGTTGAAGGGCGCCGCCGTCCTGACACCCCATGCCGGCGAGTTCGCCCGTGTCTTCGGCGCCCCGGCCAACGACCGTCTCGCCGCCGTTCGAGACGCCGCCGCGCGAACCGGCGCGGTGGTGCTGCTGAAGGGTGCCGACACGATCATCGCGGCACCGGACGGCAGGGCGGCGATCAATCTCTCGGCACCGCCGTGGCTGGCGACCGCGGGTGCCGGCGACGTTTTATCCGGCATCATCGGCGGCCTGCTGGCACAGGGCCTGGCAGCGTGGGACGCCGCCGCCGCGGGCGCCTATCTGCATGGGAGGGCTGCCGTGCTCGCTGGCCCCGGCCTGGTGGTGGAAGACCTGCTACCGGCACTTATTGACGCCCTTGCCACCGAAACATAAGGCGCCATTTCCCTGTGACGCAGGCTATGATCCGCCCGTTGTTGTCCAAATGAGGCCCGCATGAGCGAAGCTGTTTCCACCGGTCTGCTGGACCGCGCCATAAAGCGCATTACTGAGGTCTGGCGCGACATGGCCTCCAGCGTCACCGGCGAGCCGGACGAGACCCTTGAAGCGCAGATGCAGACCTGCCTGGCCGGACGTGGTGGCGAAGTCAGCGCGCGAAACCGCGCCGCCAAGCTGGCACAGACCTATCTGTTGCAGGATGAAGCCGGCCGGGCGGTATTTCTACGCACATTGGCGGGCTTTGATTCGGACCCCGACGCGGTCGCCGCCGCCTATACAAAGGTGCAGGCGGCGGTGGATCCGGCAGAGCGCGCCACCGCGAAGGCCGCGCTGCGCCTCGCTCTGGAACCGCCTCGGCTGAAGCTGCTGACGCAATTCACCTCCATTCCCGACGGGCGGAAATTCCTGGTCGACCTGCGCGGTTCACTGCTGAAATTGCGCGGGACTGACAAGCTGCTGACGGCGTTGGACGCCGATTTGCGCGGACTGCTGGCGGCCTGGTTCGACATTGGCTTTTTGGAGTTGAAGCGGATCGACTGGAACAGTTCGGCGGCGCTGCTGGAGAAACTGGTCGATTACGAAGCGGTGCATGCCATCCGGTCGTGGCGCGACTTGAAGAACCGCTTGGACTCCGACCGCCGCTGCTACGCCTTCTTTCATCCCCGCATGCCGCGGGAGCCCCTGATCTTCGTCGAGGTCGCACTGGTGAAGGGCCTGGCCGGCAGCGTGCAGGCACTATTGGATGAAAAAGCCCCGGTACAGGATCCTTCCCAGGCGGATGCCGCGATTTTCTACTCCATCAGCAACTGCCAGGCTGGTCTGGCGGGAATCAGCTTCGGCAATTTTTTGATCAAGCGCGTGGTCGAGGAACTGTCGGGTGAGTTCCGCAACCTGAAGACATTCGCGACGCTGTCGCCGATTCCAGGTTTTCGTCGCTGGCTGGACCCGCTTCTGGCCAAGGACGAACCCAATCTGCTGAGCGATGACGAATCTGCTAGCCTGGCCTCGGCCTTCCCGGCCGAAACCGGCTGCTCCGCACTCGCCGGAATCCTTGGCAAGCGCCATTGGTGGCGCGAGACGGCGTTGCGTAAAACCGCCGAACCGGTGTTGGTGCGGCTGGCCGCGCGCTACCTCCTCATCGAAGCGAACGGCAAGCGTGCCCGCGATCCGGTGGCCCACTTCCATCTGTCGAACGGTGCTCGGGTTGAGCGGCTGAATATGGTCGGTGACACATCGGACAAAGGCGCCAAGGAAAGCGCGACCCTGATGGTCAATTATCTGTACGATCCCGCGAAGATCGAGGACTGGCACGAGGATTACGCCGGCGAAGGGAAGCGGAACGCGTCCACAGCGGTGCGGAAGATGTCGCGGGGCTGGAGCTGAAAATTCGATTGGGGTGAAGGGTTTCGTCGCGGCCTGCCCGCGACGAGCCACCAATCTTCCTCAGTCGCAGCGCGCGGTCATGCCGCCGTCCACGATGATTTCGGTGCCGGTGATGAAACGTGCCTCATCGGAGGCCAGGAACAGCACTGCATTCGCCACGTCACGCCCGTCACCCATGAAGCCCAGTGGAATGCGTGCCTCACGGCTTCGCAGCAACGCCGCCACGTCGCCGCCGGACCGCTGTCCCGCCAGCCGAGCTTCCACCATGGGTGTATGCATTTGCCCGGGTATTACGGTGTTCACCCGGATACGCCTGGGCGCGTATTCGACGGCGGTTACCCGGCCGAACTGAATCACCGCGGCCTTCGAGGACGCGTATCCAACCTGCGCGGAACCGGTCCAACGAATCCCGGAGGCTGACGACATATTGATGATCGCACCACCGCCCGCGGCTTCCATCACGGGAATCACATGCTTACAGCCCAGGAACACCGATTTCAGGTTGAAGTCCATCTGCCGGTCCCAGTCATCTTCCGACAATTCGACGACGCCGCCCCTGGTCGAGCCGCCAATGTTGTTGACCAGGATGTCGACCCGGCCAAACGCCGTGACACAGGCCTGCACCATCGCCCGAACCTGATCGCTGACGGTGACGT
>DATAZJ010000597.1:0-3288 GCA_036272115.1 Rhodopila sp.
TGGATCGTTTCCCCTATACGGTATCAGTTATTTCCTGCCATAGAAGGCGGGTTTCGCCGCGCGGATCGTTCTCTATCCGGCACGCCTTGTCCAGGACCAGGGTCGCGCGCCGGGCGGAATCGTAAGTCGGCCATGCGGGGATGGAGGCATGATCCGGCCGGCCGTTCCTGGCAAACGCTGCCCATACCGACGACATCGTGTCCGAGAGGGCTTGCGCATCCGGCCTGCCGCCTGTCGCGTTGGTCAGGTCCAGCGTGTTGAAGGTGAACGGCACGTCCATCGCATGCGGTGCCTTCAGTTTGCCGCCCAGCACCGGCGTTTCCCACTCGAAGGAATACATCCAGACCGGACCGCGGTGCAGCGCCGCCCGCCGCTGCGCCAATGCCAGCGACCGCACGCGGAAATTGCTGTCCGTCGTCACCGCGATCAGTCGTTCGGCGGGGTTCAGTTCGGGATACAACTGCCCATACAGTTCGATCACCCAGCCGGCGTGCGGGCCGGCGATCGCGGCGACGCGCTGGTGCATCTCGGCCTCGGTCAGCGATCGATCCCAGACCTTGTCGACAACCGCCAGGAAGTTCGCGGTCTCGGTCTTCATGTCGCCGATGATCAGCGGAATATCGGCCATGATATCGGATGCGATCGGGTCGAACGGCTGCGCCGGCAGGACGTCGCCATCGACCACCGGACCGAACGGGTAGCGGTCGAACAGCGGCATGGACGACGGACCCAGCGCCTTCTGGGCCGGTTCGACGGCGGCCAGAAGATCGGCGACCGGAACGGTCTGGATCGACGCCGCGGTCGTCCCGAGATGCCGCAGCACGCATTCCGTCAGCGCACGGGCGCGATCCGGTGTGTGGAGGCGGACGGCGGCGCCGCTTTGGATGATGGCACGGTGGAACAGGGTTTTTGCCCGCGGCATCGACAGCAGCGTGCTGACCTTCGCGCCGCCGCCGGATTCGCCGAAGACAGTGACGTTGCCGGGATCGCCTCCGAAGGCGGCGATGTTGTCGCGCACCCATTCCAGCGCCGCGATCATGTCGAGCGTGCCGGCGTTGCCGGACAGCCGGAACCGCTCATCACCGGATGCGGACAAATCGAGGTGGCCGAAAATGTTGAGGCGCTGATTGACCGTGATCACGACGACGTCGTTGCGCGCCGCCAGGCGGCTGCCGCGGGTGCGGGGGGTGTTGGCGTTGCCGTACGCAAAGGCGCCGCCATGGAACCACACCATGACCGGGCGCTTTGCCGTTGCGTCGCAGCCCGGGGTCCAGACGTTCACCGTCAGGCAATCCTCGGTTTCCGGTGACGGATCGGCGGCGCCGGAAAAATTCTCCAGTTCGGGCCGTGTTGGCGGCCGCAATCCGGCCTGCGGCGCCTTGCCGGAGAATTGCGAACAATCGCGGACGCCGGTCCAGGGTTGTGGCGACTGAGGCGGCAGGAAGCGGTTCGCGCCGGCCGTTGAGGCGGCGTAGGGAATGGTCCTGAAGGCGAGGATGCCTTCCTCGATGGTTCCCCGGACCTTGCCGGACGCTGTCTCGACCGTGTTGCTCATCGCCGTCCACTCCCCTGTTCCAGGCGAGCATGCCGGAGGATCGGAAGAAAAGCGAAGGGCGTGGGGTCAGTCCAGGTCGAACGCGGCGTCCTTGCGGCCGGAAAACCGGCGGATGGCGGCATGCACGGTCGCCAGGTCGGCGCGGTCCAGACCGATGCCGAAATGGTCGTGCAGCGCATCGCGCAACGCCATCTCCGTCCTCAGTATCAACCGCTCCGGCCGGTTTTCCGGGTCGCGGATCGTCACCGAGCCATTCAACAATGTCTTGCGGCACCGTGTCCCCGGACGCGCGGCGATCACGTTGCTGGTGAAGATTCCATCCGGCCTGGCCGAGGTGAACCAGTTGCCGACCTCATGATCGATCGGGTGCGATGGTTCGGCGGAAAACCGGTAGACGTTCCGCCACTCGGTTCCCACGCGGGCCTGCAACAGTGTTTCGTTATCCAACGGCCGGAAGCGGTAGTCTTCATGTCGGGTCGGTTGGGGCTGATCGCGGGCCAGCATCAGCGGTGCGGTGGGCGTCAGGTTGCCGAAGCCGACATCGGCCAGGTAGGCGCCGTCCGGCAGGGCGACGTGCAGCAGCATATGGGTGCGTGGGGTGATGGCGTCCGGCGCGGCGCCGAGGACGACTCGGGCCATGCGGCTGCTGACGCAGAATCCCAGCCGGTCGAGCGCCGCTCGCAGCAACGTGTTCTGTTCGAAGCAGTAGCCGCCACGCCTGGCGTGGACCAGCTTGGCCTGGATCGAGCCGATATCCAGCCGGATCGGGCGGCCGAGGATAATATCCAGGTTTTCGAATGGAATCGCGGCGGTGTGCGCGGCGACGATCGCTGCCAGCAATTCCAGGGTGGGGGGGCCGGCCGCCGGCAGGCCGATGCGCGCGAGATAGGCATCCAGATCCAATTCATCGGCCAGCATCGAAAACTACCTGAAAAAGCTGATGAGGCGGGGCATCATGCCTACAATGCCAGCAACGGAAGAGCCAGACGGATGATCAAGCAGCCGGACACTTACCAGGACTTCCAGGACCCGCAGGCGCATCCTCGGTACACCGGGATCGCGACGTTTTTTCGTGCGCCGGCGACGCAACAGACCGACGATGTGGATATCGGCATCGTCGGGGTGCCGTTCGACGGCGGGGTCACCAACCGGTCCGGCACACGGCATGGTCCGCGTGCGGTGCGGGAGCAATCGACGCTGCTGCGCCGGATCAATTCCGTGACGCGGGTCATGCCGTTCGCGACGGCCCGGGTCCGCGACCTGGGCGATTGCTGGATCGAGCGGCCATTTGAACTGCAAGGCGCGCTGGGCGAAATCGAGGCGTTCTACCGCGTCCTGACCTCGGCCGGCGTCGTGCCGTTGTCGGTGGGCGGCGACCATTCGATCAGCCTGCCGATCCTGCGGGCGGTGGCGGCCAAGGGTCCGGTGGGGATGGTCCATATCGACGCGCATTGCGATACCGGCGACGACTACATGGGGTCGCGGTTTCATCACGGGGCGCCGTTCCGCCGGGCGGTGGACGAAGGGCTGCTGGACCCGAAACGGGTGATCCAGATCGGTATCCGGGGCACCACCAACGATCCGGATATGTGGGGGTTCAGCCTGCGCAGCGGGATGCGGGTCCTCGCGATGGACGAATTCGACGACAAAGGCTGGCGCTACGCAGCCGAAGAGGCGCGTCGGGTGGTGGGTTCCGGGCCGGTGTATCTCAGCTTCGACATCGACAGTCTGGA
>DATAZJ010000598.1:0-6366 GCA_036272115.1 Rhodopila sp.
CGAAGTCCACCGGCGGCGCCACCACCAGCTTCGAGCAGGCCAGGGACTCGCTCCACGCTCGTGTGCTCGCCAGCAAGGCGGCCGACCTGATCTATGACCGGGCGAACAAGCTGGACCAGTTGCTGGGCAACGGCACCACCCTGGACAATTTGCCGACCGACCTGGGCCTGGTCGGCGTCGCCGGCACACTCGACTCGACCGGCGACACCCAGGCCGGCGAACCCGCGCCGATCCCCGGCCCGGCCGAGCTGAAGGCCGCGATCATCGCCGCCGCATTCCAGGCGCACCAGGGCGACCAGCCGCAGTTGACCGAGGTGCAGACCCCCTCCACCGGTGGGTCGGCGTACTACGCGCTGTCGGTGGAAAGCGTGATCCCGCCCGGCGTCAAGCCGTTCGACGCGGTGAAGACCCAGGTCGCGGACGATTGGAAGCAGGACCAGCGCCGCCGCTTCCAGGACAAGGCGGCCACCGCGATGATGCTCGCCGTCCAGGGCGGCAAGACCTTCTCCGACGCCGCCACGGTCGCAGGGGTGACGCCGAAGCTCAGCCCCCAGGTGACAAGGTCGCAGTCCGATCCCGGCATGCCGCCGGAATTGCAGCGGCCGCTGTTCGGCCTGAAGCTGAAGGAGGCGACGATGGTCCAGGTCCCCGAAGGCTTCCTGGTGGCGCAACTGGTGGAGATCGTGAAGCCCGATCCGGCCAAGGACAAGACAGGTTATGACCAGGCGCGCGCCGCGGTCTCCAAGTCGATCAGCGGCGACCTGACGACGGTGTTCGTCGACGCCCTGCGCCAGCGCGCCAAACCGCAGATCAACCAGCAAGGCTTCGACAGTGTCGTCCAGGCCCAGTAACCTGAAACCAGGCGGCATGGCGTTGGACCGTCCGGCGCTGACCTCTGCCGTCATGCCGACGCAGGTCGGCTTCCGCGCCTTTGTCTGTTCAAGCGGAAGATCCGCATCGGCATGGCCAAGCCGCTCGTCCAGAGAATCCCTGTCAGTCATAACCACAGCAAGAGAGTGAAATGAACGTGTCGGTCGCCCCCGGTTTCGCCGCTTTCCGCCTGGCCCACGAAGCAGGACGCGGCAGCCTGGTGTGGCGCAAGACCGTGGCGGACCTGGAAACCCCGGTCGCGGCGTTCCTGAAGCTGGCGCACGGCCAGCCCAATTCCTTCCTGCTGGAGAGCGTCGAGGGCGGTGCCGCCCGCGGCCGCTATTCGATCATCGGCATGCAGCCCGATCTGGTCTGGCGCTGCCAGGACGGCGTGGCCTCGATCAACCGCCACGCCCTGTCCGCCCCGCATGCCTTCGTGCCGGAGACCAGGCCGCCGCTGGACAGCCTGCGCGGGCTGGTCGCCGAGACCCAGCTCGACGTGCCGGCGCATCTGCCGCCGATGTCCGGCGGCCTCGTCGGCTACCTCGGCTACGACATGGTGCGGCAGATGGAGAAGCTGCCCACGAAGAACCGCGACACCATCGGCGTGCCGGAAGGCATCATGGTCCGCCCGACCCTGTTCGCCATCTTCGACAACGTGAACGACGAACTGACAGTGGTGACGCCGGTCTACCCGGCCGGAGACGTCTCCGCCGAAACCGCCTGGCAGCGCGCGCAAAACCGGCTGGATGCCGCCGAGACGGCATTGGAACGCCCGCTGCCGCACCAGCCGCCGCCGGTGATGCTGCCCGATCCGCCGGCCCCGTCGTCCAATTTCACGAAGGAGGACTTCATCGCCGGCGTCGCCCGCTGCAAGGAATACATCGCTGCCGGTGACGCGTTCCAGATCGTGCTGTCGCAGCGGTTTTCCGTGCCGTTCGCGCTGCCGCCGCTCTCGCTGTATCGCGCGCTGCGCCGGATCAATCCGGCCCCGTTCCTGTTCTATCTCGATTTCGGCGGATTCTCGATCGTGGGTTCCTCGCCGGAGGTCCTGGTGCGTCTGCGCGACGGCACCGTCACGGTGCGACCACTTGCCGGCACGCGGCGCCGCGGCACGACGCATGAGGAAGACCAGGCGCTGGAGGCCGAACTGCTGGCCGATCCGAAGGAACAGGCGGAGCACCTGATGCTGCTCGACCTCGGCCGCAACGATGTCGGCCGCGTCTCCGCGATCGGGTCGGTGAAGGTGACCGAAAGCTTCATCGTCGAGCGGTTCAGCCACGTGATGCACATTTCCTCCAACGTCGAGGGCCGCATCCGCGACGGCCTGGACGCCCTGGATGCGCTGGTCGGCGGCTTCCCCGCCGGCACGCTGTCCGGCGCGCCGAAGGTGCGGGCGATGGAGATCATCGAGGAACTGGAACCCGACCGGCGCAACATCTACGGCGGCTGCATCGGTTATTTCGCCGCCAACGGCGCCATGGACACCTGCATCGGCCTGCGCACGGCCCTGGTGAAGGACGGCATGATGTACGTCCAGGCCGGGGCAGGGGTCGTCGCCGATTCCGTCGCCGAGGCAGAATATGAGGAAACCCGCCAAAAAGCTCGGGCTTTGGTCCGAGCGGCGGAGGAAGCCGTGCGTTTCGCGGCGGGGAAGGGGGGCGGGAACGCCGGCGGATGATCGCCGGTCAACACCCGTCTGAAGGACCCTGTTCCGGTTCGGAAAGGCTACGACCTCGCCAACACGGCAAAAATGCCGGAGGATTGTGGAGCCGCCCGCGCCGCGCCGGGGTGCACGATGAAAATCGCAATACTAGCCATTGCTGACTTAGCCGCTCTGACTGGCTGCGAGACCGTGACAGACAAGCCCGCAAGCCTCTCATCGTCATGGCGGGCGCAGGCCCGCCATCCACGGCTTGCAGTGCCGATCTCGGAAAAGGCCTGGGTAGCGGGCCTGCGCCCGCACGACCTGGCGTCGCGCACCGACGGCTTCACTTGATTGCCCACCGCAACCGTCCCCGCCCCTTGCGATTCGCCGACCCGGCGAGGATGATCCGCCCAACGTTCAACGGGAAAGGCAACATCCATGAGCTCGCTGCGCGGCAACGACGGCCCCCGCTATCGCCACGTCCCAGACGATGCGACGCCCTATGAGACCATCACCATCGACAAGCTGACCCCGATCATCGGTGCCGAGATCGGCGGAGTCGACCTGTCCGCCCCGCTGCCGAACCATCAGATGGATGAGATCCACCGCGCTCTGGCCGAGAATTGTGTGATCTTCTTCCGCGACCAGCATCTGACCCAGGACCAGCATCTGTCCTTTGGCCGCAACTTCGGCAACCTCCACATCCACCCCGCCGCGCCGCACGCCCCCGGCCATCCGGAGCTGATGATCATCCGCGCCGACAAGAACAGCCCGCGCGCCAACGGCGAGGGCTGGCACACCGACGTCTCCTGCGACACCGAACCCCCCATGGGCAGCATCCTCTATATCCAGCAGTGCCCGCCCCGCGGCGGCGACACCCTGTTCGCCAGCATGTACGCCGCCTATGAGGCCCTGTCCGATCGCATGAAGTCCTATCTCGCGGGGATGACCGCGGTCCACGACGGCGAGGAATCCTATCGCGGCACCTATGCCAATCTCGGCGTCACCGACAAACCGGTCTATCCACGCGCCGAACATCCGGTCATCCGCACCCATCCGGTGACCGGCCGCAAGGCGCTCTATGTCAATCGCGGGTTCACCACGCGCCTCCTCGGCGTGCCGCGCGACGAAAGCGCCGCCATTCTGGCCTATCTCTACGACCACGCGGAAAGCCCGCTGTTCCAGTGCCGCTTCCGCTGGCGGGAGAACTCGGTGGCATTTTGGGACAACCGCTGCGTCCAGCACCGCGCGATGTGGGACTACTGGCCGCACACAAGGTCCGGCTTCCGCGTGACGGTCGCCGGCGACAAGCCGGTTTGACCGACCCGCCGCGGCCTATCCGAGATGGCCGGGCGTATCCTAGCCTTCTGCGCATCGGCGGCCGCATCGCGGACGGCGGGAACCCGTTCGGCCGTCAGACAAAACCGCCGGCACACTGATGCCCCGCCGCCCCACCCCGCGAATGCCACCGACTGCGTCGGGTCCGATCCCCGCGATGACCGCCGATACCGCCCGCACCGCCTTCCTCGGCTGGATGCAGCAGGAACGCCACGCCGCCGCCAACACCGTCGAGGCCTACGGCCACGCCATCGCCGGCTTCCTCGGCTTCCTGACCCGCCACCTCGGCGGCGAACCCGACCTGGCCGCGCTCGCCGCACTCCGCGCCGCGGACATCCGCGCCTGGCTCGCCGCGCTGTCCAACGACAAACTGGTAGCGGCCTCCCGAGCCCAACATCTATCCGCGGTGCGCGGCTTTTTCCGCTACCTCAACCGCCGCCACGGCATCGAGATCGCCGCCGTCCGCCTGGTCTCCACCGCCCGAACCCGTCCGGCCCTGCCGCGCGCATTGACCATCGACCAGGCCCGCGACGTGACCGAACACGTGGGCGATGTCGCCGACGATCCGGCAATCCAGGCCAGGGACATCGCGTTCTTCTCGCTGCTGTACGGCAGCGGCCTCCGCATCGCCGAGGCGCTCGGTCTCAACGTCCGCGACGCCATCGCCCTGCGCACCGGCCTGTCGCTGACCGTCACCGGCAAGGGATCCAAAACCCGGATCGTCCCGGTGCTGCCGGCGGTGCGCGCGGCGATCGACGACTGGCTGACCCACCACCCCGACCGCCAGCCCGCCAGCCCGTTGTTCCTGGGCGCCCGAGGCAAGCGGCTGGACCCCGCGGTGGCGCAGAAGGTGCTGCGGACCTACCGCCGCCTCGCCGGCCTGCCGGAACACGCGACGCCGCACGCATTACGGCATTCCTTCGCCACCCACCTGCTCGCCAGCGGCAGTGATCTGAGATCGATCCAGGACCTGCTGGGCCACGCCAGCCTGTCCACCACGCAGCGCTACACCGCGGTGGACGACACCGCCCTGCTGGCGGTCTGGCGCAAGACCCATCCACGGGGGTGACCGCTCGGCCACAGTACCCGCCCCCACCGTGAGCCTGAACGCGTTGTCACGTGTAACACAGGTCAAAGAGAGGCAGGATATGGCATGGACGAAACCATGCTGCCCGCTCGCTCGCTCACGACCGTCGGCCTTTTGCTCGCGCTTGGTGCCGTTCCCTCCATCTCGGCCGGTCCCGGTTCGGCCCGCGCCCAGGCTGCCCAGGCCAGCCCGATGATCATCACGACCGACACCCCGGAATACTGCCTGCGCCTGCTGGACCGGGTCAGCGAACTGGTGCGCCTCGCCGCCACCCCGGTCCCCCGCGAAGTGACCGACCTGACAACCGAAGGCCATCGCATGTGCGCACATGGTCAGACCCGAGGCGGAATCATGCGCCTGCGCAGTGCGCTCGTTATCATGGAGAAGGGCGACGGCCCCGCCTACCGATAGAGATCTCTGTCGATAGAGATCTTCTATCGTCGGATGGCTCCGCTTTCTTGCATTTGCGCGCGTAAGCGCTTCTAAATCTCATTTAAATACAATTTATATCCGGATCGGGAGGCCTGAATGGCCACATACGAGCCATGGAATGACGCTCGGGCGCACGACATCATCGCTGGCTTTGCCGCGATCGAAGGCGCCTCCCTGCCGATTTTGCATGAACTGCAGGCGACCTTCGGCTGTATTCCGCTGGACGCCGAACCGCTGATCGCCGCCGCGCTGAACATCACCCGCGCTGAAGTGCATGGCATCGTCACATTCTATCATGAATTCCGCCGCAAGCCCCCCGGCCGGCACATGCTGCACCTATGCCGCGCCGAAGCCTGCCAGGCGGTTGGCGCCGATGCCGTCGGTACCCATGTAAAGTCTGCACTGGCCGTCGATTGGCACGGCACCTCGGCCGACGGGGCCGTGACGCTGGAGCCGGTTTTTTGCCTCGGCCTGTGCGCGACCGGCCCATCCGCCCTGCTCGACGGAAAACCGGTCGGACGGCTGAACGCGACCAGGATCGACCGGATGCTGGAGACCTTGTCTTGACCCGGATTTTCGTCCCTCGCGATGCCGCCGCGCTGGCGGTCGGTGCCGACGACGTCGCGGCCGCGCTGGCCGGCCACGCCGACATCGTGCGCACCGGCTCGCGCGGCCTGTTCTGGCTGGAACCGATGATCGAGGTTGAGACCGCCGAAGGCCGCATCGCCTATGGCCCGGTCGAATCCACAGACATCCCGGCGCTGCTCGCCGACGGCCTACTCACTGGCACCGCGCAACACCTGCGCTTGGGTATTCCCGAACAAATCCCCTTCCTCGCCCGCCAGACGAGGCTGACCTTCGCCCGCTGCGGCATCGTCGATCCGCTGTCGCTGGACGATTACCGTGCCCATGGCGGCATGGCCGGCCTGGACAAGGCCCGAGCGCTGGGGCCCGAGGCGATCGTCGAGACAATGATGGCTTCGGGGCTGCG
>DATAZJ010000599.1:0-3673 GCA_036272115.1 Rhodopila sp.
GGCTTTGCTGCGTCTGTGCGGCGATCCCGAACTGCGCGAACGGCTTGGAAATGCCGCACATACAACGATCATCACGCGGTCACTGACCTGGAGCCGTAACGCCGAACGCGTCGCCGCCATCGCCGAGACCCTGATCGCACAGGCTGACGGGCGGCGTCGTTAGCCTGATCGCCCGAGGCCTACTCGGCCGCGGGCTTGTTGTCGGCGGGCTTGTTATCGGCGGGTTTGCTTTCGGCAGGCGCGCTTTCGGCAGGCTTGGTCTCGGTAGGCTTGGTCTCGACAGGCTTGGTCTCGGGGGAGTTGCTCGCGGCGGGCTTGGCCTGGATGGGCTTGTCCACCGCCGGATGATCCGAGACGGTCTGTGGCCGCACCGGCGCGTTTTTCGAAATTGCCCCGGTCATCGGGATGAAGAACACCCCGATATCCCGCCGCGAGTGGATCTTGCCCTGCGCATCCTTGGTGTAGACGTAAAGCACCTGGCCGCGCTTGAACGGCTGGCCGATGGGAATGATCATCCGGCCACCGGGTTTGAGCTGCTTGAACAGGTCCGGCGGTGCGAACGTCGCCGCGCAAGTGACGATAATCGTGTCAAATCCGCCCTGAACCTCCGGCCAGCCGTAGTAGCCGTCGCCAACCTTGGTGTGGATGTTGTCGTAGCCGAGCGGCGCGAAGATTTTGGCGACGGCCTTGCCGAGCGGCTCGATAATCTCGATCGAGTAGGCGGTCTTGACGATCCGCGACAGCAGGCTGCTCTGGAACCCGCTGCCGGTGCCGATCTCCAGCGTGATATCGCTGGCTTTCGGCTTGCATATCTGGGTCATGTAGGCCTGCCCCAGATAGTCCGACAGCGCCGACCCGTAGCCCAGCGCCCAGGGTTTCGGATTTGCCTCATAGGCGTCGCCCGGCGTGGCCCGGTGTTCGGGGTATTCGTAGTGGTAGTATTCGCGGGGTACCGCCTGGAACGCGGCCAGCACGGCCGGATCGGCGGACCCCAGGTGGTCTTTCAGATACGACGCGATCAGCTTCATCGCAGCCGGTTTACGCTTCTGGATCGCATCGAACTGGGCGTCCGTCAGGCTGACCGGGCGGCCGGATTCATGCATCGCCTGTTCATACGCCGCCTTGGTCCAAACCGGCGCGGCGTGCCCGATCCGGGGCACGGCCGAGGCGGCAACGGCGGCGGAAATCACTCCGCGACGGGTGATGGTGCTGGGATATCGTGCCAAACCGAACTCTTCCTCATCGCCGGGAATGTTATCAGGGCGACCCCATAAAGGATCGCGGCGCAAAACAGAACCCTGCTGAAACCCGATTCGCGGGCGATCAGGTTCGCGAGTGGCGTTGCCACCACGGAAAACGCCCCGTTCAGCCCCCACGCCCACGGCAGGAACCCACCTGTCCCCGTTCGGTTCAGTCCCAGGGGAAAGGGCAGCCCCATCGCAACCGACACCGGCGCGATCAGCAGCAACAGCAGGCCGGACCGGGCAAGGAAAGACCAGTCGAGGGTGGCCAGGATCAGCGGCTGCAGGAACAGCAGCACCGTCACGCACCAGATCAGCACGACCCCGGCGACCGCCGCCATGGCGCGTCTCGGCCGCGCGGCAAAACGTTCGGACAGCGCACTGCCCAGGCCGGAGAACACCAGCATCCCGGTCAGCACCAGGGCAAAGCCGTTGGTCCGGTCGCCCAGCCAGAAACTGGCCTTTTCGATCAGGTAGATCTCGACGAACAGGAAGCCCAGGGCCAGCGCCGGGAAATACACCACCGCCCGCGGCAATCCGGCCCGTGACGAGCGGATGCGCCCGGGCGCGGCAAGCGGCACCAGCAGCACCAGCACCGCAATGACCACCGCCTGGGCCAGGACGGCCAGGTTGACCAGTGCGCCGACCTCGGCCTGGGGCAGGATTTCCAGCCGTTTCAGGATGGTGCCGATGCGGTCCAGCCGCAGCACCGCGTAGAAGAACGGCTGGTCCAGGGTGATCGGCGCCAGATTGAATTGATCACGCGACGGTGATGGGCGGCCGGACAGGATCGCCTGCGCTTCATCGGCGATCGAGTCGTCGGGGCCGCCGGATTCGACCTCGCCCTTGTCGAAGGACACCGCGGGAAGGTCGTTGTAGATATCCGGACGGGCCTTCGCCACATCCAGTCCGGGATACCAGGACATGTCGAACGACCGGTCGTCGCAGAATTTTCGCGATGCGGCGATGGCCGCGGCGCTCCAGCCCTCGCGGGAGACCAGGATGCGGACGCTCCAGGCGGAGCGGTAGACGATGACATGGGACGCGGGATCACTGATGCCGGCGGCCAGCAGGGCGGCGCGCACGGTGGACAGCATGCGCAGCGCGTATACCGGGAAGTCGCGGATGGAGACCGGGATCGACACCATGCCGTGCGGTGCCAGGGCGTGAAGATAGGACACGATCGCCTCGCGGCTGAACGCTGTGGCGTTGGTCTCGGCGGCGTCGAGGAAGTCGGCCGACAGGTCGACCACGTCGTAGAGTCCGCGGCCGGTGCTGGCGAGCGGTGTGGACCCGACGATGCGGACATTGGGCGATGCGGTGACCGGCGGGACCGGGCCGAGACCGTCGCGCATGATCCGCAGCAGTTCCGGTTCGGGTTCCAGCACGCGGACCTGGGCGGCGCCCAGACGCAGGGCCTCGGCGGTGCGGAAGCCGCCTGACGCGCCGACCAGCATCACCCGGGCGTGCGGGATCAACTGGTAGGGCAGCGCATCCAGCGCCGCGCCGGCGTAACCCGACTGGATCGGCTGCTGCTTCGGCAGTGCGGCGATGCGGTTGCCGTCGCGATACAGACCGTAGCTGCGCGGCGGCCCCTCGATCCCCAGCATGCCGGCATTGTTGGAGATGTCGGTGTCCACCCGTTCGGTGAAGTCGTCCAACAGGGCGTAATCGCCGCGCGGGGTGTTCACCGAGGCGGCTATTTTCGCATTCGGTGTGTGAAGCGGGGCATATATCGCCTTGAAATCGTTGTAAGCCGCTTCGTCATCACCGAGCAGCACCGCCTCGGCCAAGCCGAGGGCGAGGAACGCCGCCAATGTGGCTTTCCATCGGTGCGACCCTCCGGCGAAGACGGCGGCAACCGCCAGCGGCAGCAGAAGCAGCGGGACGAGGTGGAACGCATGCACGCCGTACATGGCCGCCAGGACGCAGGCCGACCCTGCGCCGGCGCCGGTCAGGTCGAAGGCGTAGACCCGGCCGATACGGTCGGCGTTGAGGACGAAACTCAGGCTGATGAACAGGCCGGCCAGGAAGAAGAACGGCAGCAGCGCGGCATAATACCCGGCGATATTCCACAGTTGCGGTTGCCAGGTGACGGGATTCTGCAACTGTAGTGGGTTGAACGGATTGGTTGTGGTGAAATGGTAGCCGACGGCGGCCGTAAGCACCAACGCCGCCGGCAGCGCCGCCATCAGCGCACGCGCGCGCCGGACGAACGTATCGCGCCACAGCGCCAGGATCACGCCGCTCAGGGCAAATCCCACCATCACGATGGAAATCACCCAGTAGCCATACTCGGACCATTTGGCGACGGCGAAATACCGCGTCAGGGCCGTCTCGTAGCCGACGGCCGCGAGTGAAACGAGAAACAGCGCGGCGAAATTCACGGCCAGACGGACCCCTGCAGAAAGTGTTCGGTCACGCTGTCGAAG
>DATAZJ010000600.1:0-2900 GCA_036272115.1 Rhodopila sp.
TCATCCTGATGCCAGCCGCGCCATCCCGACGCCCGCCCCGTCATGCCGACGTCAGCCCCGCCATCCCGACGCCAGCCGCGCTATCCCGGCGCCCGCCCCATCATCCCGGCGCCCACCCCGTCATCCCGACGCCGGCCCCGCCATCCTGATGCCAGCCGCGCCATCCCGGCGGCCGCCCCATCATCCCGACGCCAGCAGCGCCATCCCGACGCCAGCAGCGCCATCCCGACGCCCGCCCCGCCGTCCCAACGCCCACCCCGTCATACCGGCGCATGCCGGTATCCACGCCTACCGTTCAACGACAACGCCACCCGCCCCTCACGCGTACAACATCGCCGGCGGCTGCCCCACCGGATGCGCATGGTCGAACACCACCCACGCATGATGATGCTGCCCCGCGTTGGTCTTCTCCCCCATGTCGAACCAGCGGATCCGCTGCGTCAGCACGATCACCGCCGAGAACGGCGCCGCCGACATGATCTCCGCCACCCGCCGCCCGGCGATCCATTGCAGCCGCACCAGCAACGCCAACTGCCCCTGCACCGACGCCGTCAGCATCAGCGCATGGCTCAGAAAACGCCGCATCGCCATCGGTGACCGAGCCTGCCCGGCATGCGACCCGGAATCCCCATACGGCGGGTTCGTAACGATCGAGCGGCACCCGCCAGGCACCGACCGGCACTGCAGAAAATCCACCCCCGGCGTCCCGAAACCCCGCTCCATCAGATCAGTGGAAACCACCTGATGACCGCGTTCGGCCAGCACGTTCGACATCGCTCCGTCGCCACAGCAAGGCTCCCACACCGGACCACGCAGACGCACATGCTGCAGCAAAGCCTCGGTCACCCAGGCCGGAGTCGCATAGAAATCCTGCCCCTCCCGCCGGTACCCGGAATAATGCACCGGCCGGCCAAAACTCGCCCCCCGTAAGGCAGGCGCCGGCTCATCCGGCAGGACCAACAGGCTGGGTTGTGACAGGCTCATGCGAAACACATCCTCGCGGCGTGGAGTGACGAACCACAGCCCGAGCATGACCGCCGCGACTCGGACGGGTCGCCAGATGCCCCTATTTTGTCCGCCGGACGTAACCGGCGGAAGCCCCGCAACACACATCCCGCCCCAACATGGCCGGCCAGGCCATTTCCCCCTAACCTCCACCCGCCAGCGCACCACGAAAGCACCGCCACCCATGTCGCGTCTCGTCGTCGTCTCCAACCGCGTCGCCCCGATCCAGGAAGGCGAGGCGACCGCCGGTGGCCTGGCCGCCGGCGTGCTGGACGCGCTGCGGCAAAAAGGCGGCCTGTGGTTCGGCTGGAGCGGCGAGGTCACCGACACCACCGAACACAAGCCCGAACGCACCGTCGGCCCCATCACCCTGTTCACCATCGATCTGTCCCGCCAGGACTACGACGAATTCTACCGAGGCTTCGCCAACGGCACGCTCTGGCCCGTCCTCCACTACCAGATCGGCCTCGGCCACTTCGAGCGTTCGGAATTCGACGGCTACCGCCGCGTCAACGACCTGTTCGCCGCCGCCCTGGCACCGCTGGTCCGCACCGACGACCTGATCTGGGTGCACGACTACCACCTGCTATGCCTCGCCGACTCCCTCCGCGCCAAGGGTCTGGCCAACCGCATCGGCCTGTTCCTCCACACCCCCTTCCCCGCCCCCGGCGTGTTCATGACGATCCCCTCGCACGCCGCCCTGATCCGTTCCATGTGCGCCTACGATCTGTTGGGCTTCCAGACCGAGATCGACCGCGCCGCCTTCATCGACTACCTGCTCCGCCACGCCGGCGGCACCCAAACCGACACAGAAGGCACCGTCCAGGTCTTCGGCCGCACGGTCCGCACCGGCGTCTACCCCATCGGCGTCCACGTCGAGGAAGTCCGCGCCCAGGCCGAAACCCCGATCAACCGCCGCCAGGCCACCCGCATGCGCGCCAACCTGCTGGAGCGGCTGATCCTCAGCGTCGACCGCCTGGATTATTCCAAGGGCCTGCGGCAACGCTTCGCCGCGTTCGAACGCTTCCTGGCCGAATTCCCCGCCCAGCACGGCCTCGTCACCTTCATGCAGATCGCCCCGCCCTCCCGCTCCGACATCGAAACATATCAGCGCATCCGCCGCGAACTGGAAGGCGAAGCCGGCCGCATCAATGGCCGCTTCGCCGAGGTTGACTGGGTGCCCCTGCGCTACCTCAACCGCAGCTTCGCCCGTAACGTTCTGATGCCGCTCTACGCCGAGGCACAGGCCTGCCTGGTCACCCCGCTGCGCGACGGCATGAACCTCGTCGCCAAGGAATATGTCGCTGCCCAGGACCCCGAGGAACCTGGCGTCCTGATCTTGTCCGAATTCGCCGGCGCCGCCCGCGAACTGGACGCCGCCCTGCTGGTCAACCCATACGACGAAGCCGGCATGGCCCAGGCGATGGACCAGGCACTGTCGATGCCGGTGGCGGAACGCCAGGAACGCCACCAGGCCATGCTGACGGTCATGCGCACCAACAGCCTGGAACGCTGGCGCGATCGTTTCGAGGCCGATCTGCGCGGCGGCTGATATCGTCGAATTCCCCCGGCATGACGGGAACGTTACAGGCGGTAGCGCCATCCTCCCGTCACTCGCTTCGAATTGAACCTGACACGCGATGCAAACTGCGCTGTGGTGCCCGCTCGAAGGTGCGGGAGTCAGGCTTTGCAGGGCGAAACCTTGGATACCGTGGAACCGACCAAGCAAAACCCCGAACCTGCACGGCCCAAGGCTGAACAGGAGCCTGACCGGAAGTCGGAAAACCCGCGGACCAGCCAAAGCGACGATGACAGGCGCGAGAGGCGGGATGCTGATCGCGACAAGCCTAAACGGCGGTGGCCACTGGTCATCCTCGGGCTCGTCGTCATCGTCG
>DATAZJ010000601.1:0-6087 GCA_036272115.1 Rhodopila sp.
CGGTGGTGAACCCGAACGCCGAACCGCACAAGCCAGCATGGCCCGAACCGGCACCAACGACAGAGGAAAACCAAATGATACAGCACCACGTCTCAGAAGACGGAACAAATTCCCACGACGCGGCTTTTGAGACGCGATTGAGCAAGCAACGCCTGGACCCCACAGGATCGGATGAAACCGACCTGCACGCGCTCGTGCGCGAAACAATGGCCAGAGCCTTCATGGTCGCCCAGGACTCATCCGCGAACAGCCGCGCAAGCCCCGGCTGATACCAGGTGCCCGATCGACATGGCCGACACCCTCAAAGCCGGCGCCCGTCCACGGCACCCCTCATGAAGGCGGATAAAGCGGGATAAGCGGGGATGAAAGGGATGGTGCCCGCGATCAGGCCGCGGCGGTGATACGGCGGATTTCCACTTTGGCCCCACCGAAATTAATCAGCAAGCACAATAGCTTGCCGGTCGCCCGCACATAATTCCGGCATTGCGGCACATGCACATCACTCAGCGCACCAACCACCTTGAGTTCAACGATGACCGCATCCTCGACGATCAAATCGGCAGTATATTCCCCGACAACAACGCCATCATAAAAGACCACAATCCCCCGCTGCTGCACGACGCCCAGCCCGGCCTTTCGCATCTCATGCGCAAGGGCATTCTCATAAACCTTCTCAACGAACCCCTGCCCGAGCGAATTGGCAACCCGAAACGCACACCCAATAACCCGCTCAGTCACCGGCGCCAGCGACCGGGCATCCCGCTCATCCCCAATCATCCCGCTAATCCGCCTTAAAATAACCGGCCCAGACGCCCGCACCGACGCCCAACATGAATCCCCTACGCCACAAGTATTAACGAACCATTACCGCCCCGCCAAAGCCCCTACCGCTTGCCCAATCAACTCCTGAAGGATCTCACCCACCGGCTGCACCGAAGTAACCATCCCCACCGACTGCCCCGCCATCACCGACCCGGTCTCGATATCCCCATCGATCACCGCCCGCCGCAACGCTCCGGCCCAGAAACGTTCCACCAGCAACTGAGCCTCCTCTTTCGTCACCGCCCCAGCCACCAGCTTGTCCCGAGTCTCCGCCTGATACTCCAGGAACTTCCGCGTCCCATCATTCACCAACCCCCGCACCGGGATCACCGGCAGCCGAGGATCCAACTCCACCGAAGGCATCGCATCCCGCGCATTCGCATGCACAAAGAACTTCTTGAACTTCGGATGCGCGATCGACTCCTCCGAAGCCGCGAACCGCGTCCCCAACTGCGCCCCCGAGGCCCCCATCTCCAGATAGGACAAGATCGCCTCGCCACGCCCCAGCCCACCGGCCACGAACACCGGCACATCCTTCAGATGCGGCAGAATCTCCTGCGCCAGCACCGTCAAAGACACCGGCCCGATATGCCCCCCAGCCTCCGACCCCTCGATCACGATCGCATCGGCCCCCGACCGCACCAGCCGCTTGGCCAGCGACAGGGCAGGGGAGAACGCAATCAGCTTCGCCCCCCCATCCTTCACTGCCCGCACCGCCGGTCCCGGCGGAATCCCGCCCGCCAGCACCACATGCCCAACCCCAGCCTCCAGCGTCACCCGGATCAGGTCGTCCAGCTCCGGATGCATGGTGATCAAATTCACCCCGAACGGCTTATCCGTCAGCCCCTGAGTCCCCGCGATCTGCTCGGCCAACTGCCCCGGGCTCATCGCCCCGCAAGCAATCACCCCAAACCCCCCGGCATTGGAAATGGCGGACACCAGCGTCTTCTCGCTGACCCAACTCATCGCCCCGCCCATGATCGCATACGGACAGCCCAGGAACGCCGTCCCACGCGCCCAAAGCCGGTCCAGCCGCTCCCGCGCCGCCTCCAACGACTCAGGCATCGAGGCCATACGCCGTATGCAGCGCCCGCACCGCCAGCTCGGTATATTCCGCGGCGATCAGCACGCTGACCTTGATCTCACTGGTCGAGATCACCTGGATATTGATCGCCTTGTCCGCCAGCGCACTGAACATCGTATTGGCAACCCCCGAGTGGCTTCGCATGCCCACCCCCACGACGCTGATCTTGGCAACATTCGGGTCTTCCAGCAGGTCTGAGTAGTGGATCTGCTCCTTGATCTCCCCCAGCGCCGCCCGCGCCCGAGGCAGATCGGCCCTCCCCACGGTAAACGTCATGTCCGTCGACCCATCAGCGGAAACGTTCTGCACGATCATGTCGACGTTGACGTTCTGCTCCGACAGCGCGCCGAAAATGGCGGCCGCGATCCCCGGCCGGTCCGGCACCCGCGTCACCGTGATCTTCGCCTCATCCCGAGAATACGCGATCCCGGCCACATTCTCTTTTTCCACGATCTCGTCCTCATCCACCACCAGGGTGCCTTCGGTGTCATTCGCCAGCGCGTCGGAGAAACTCGACAGCACCCGCACCCGCACCCGCTCATTCATCGCCAGCTCGACACTGCGGGTCTGCAAGACCTTCGCGCCGACAGATGCCAGCTCCAGCATCTCCTCATACGCTATTTTCGCCAGCTTGCGCGCATTCGGCACGATCCGCGGGTCAGTCGTGTAGACCCCATCCACGTCGGTATAGATGTCGCACCGATCCGCCCGCAACGCAGCCGCCAGCGCCACCGCCGAGGTATCCGACCCGCCCCGCCCCAGCGTCGCGATCCGATTGTCCGGCGCGATCCCCTGGAACCCCGCCACCACCGCGACTTGTCCGGTCCCCATCCGCCGGACCAACTCGCCACCCTCGATCGACTCGATCCGAGCCGCCCCATGTGCCGCATCCGTGCGCAACGGGATCTGCCACCCCTGCCAAGACCGGGCATCGATGCCCATCTCCTGCAGACAGATCGCCAGCAACCCGGACGTGACCTGCTCGCCCGTCGCCACCACCGCGTCATACTCACGAGCATCATGCAACGGCGACAGCTCGGTACACCATTTGACCAGTTGGTTGGTGACGCCGGACATGGCGGAGACCACCACGGCAACCTCGTTGCCATGCTCCACCTCGCGTTTCACCCGTTGGGCGACATTGCGGATACGGTCGAGGTCGGCGACAGACGTGCCGCCGAATTTCATCACAATACGAGCCATGAACAGTTGCCAAGTTGCTGTGCGGGCGCACACATACTGATCAGCGGCAACCGGAGCAACCATGACCAGCAGCACCGTCTCGGCGGAGGAAGTCGGCAAATTCGACCGCCTGGCGTCACGCTGGTGGGACCCGAACGGCCCGATGAAGCCGCTGCACCGGATGAACCCCGCCCGAATCGGCTGGATCGAAGCCCTCCTGAAAGCCCCGGCCCGCATCCTGGACGTCGGCTGCGGCGCCGGCCTCGCCGCCGAGGCCCTGGCCAGACACGGCCACACCGTCCTGGGAATCGACGCCGCCGGCGAAGCCATACAGGCCGCCCGCACCCACGCCGAAGGCCAGAACCTGGCCCTGACCTACCGCACCGCGCTCGCCGAAGACCTTCTGTCAGAAGGCCAAACCTTCCCCATCATCACCGCCTTGGAGGTCATCGAGCACGTCCCCGACCCCGCCGCCTTCGTCCAGGTCCTCGCCCAATTGCTCGAACCCGGCGGTCAACTGATTCTGTCCACCCTGAACCGCACCAAACGGTCATGGGTCGTCGGCAAACTCGGCGCCGAATACGTCCTGCGCATGCTCCCCATCGGCACCCACGACTGGAAAGCCTTCATCACCCCCGCCGAACTCGCCGCCATGCTGCGCGCGGCCGGCCTGCGACCCGGCACAACCACCGGTCTCCTGGCCGACCCCCTGACCGGTCAGTGGCGGACCGGCCGAGACATGGCGGTCAATTATATGATCGCGGCGGTTCGCTAGTGCGATCTGCCGGCCGTTCCGCCTCTCCCCGCAGATACGCATCGATCGCCTCCACGATATCCTGGTCAAACCCGCCGCGATCCGCTGCCGCCCGGTGCGCCGACATCAGCGCCACCAGAGTGGTGACGCCACCCGACCGGACAATCGTCATCGGCACTTCCTCGCCCCGGCTCAATGCAGCACCCGAGGCGCCGACCGCCCATCTTCCGGCACCCGCCGCCGTGTCAGGAACAGCCGAGCCTCCGAGAACAACGCGCCCAGCCCCTCCAGCGACCCGATGGCAAACTCCGCCCCCTGACCCGACAGCAACGCCGTCCGCAGCACCTTCTCGGCCAGCCGACGATCCCCCGCCTGCGCCAGGCTGGCCGCCAGCAGCAGGTTCTTCTCATCCGGCGACAACTGCGGACACCGCGGGCAGTGGACTTCGACCTGACGCACCACGGTCCGCGCCACCACCGTCATCAGCCCGTCGATGGAGAATGCCGCATCCGGCGCCCCCGCACTCTCCAGCCCCATGCACAGCCGGGGGATCGGGTCCTCGTCCTCCCGATGACATTCGACCCACGACCGGATGGCGATCAGCAAGACGCTCTCGGCCGTATCCAGATCGGCTGCGAGGTCGGGATAAGGCGCAGGCGGAACGGGAAAGGGGACGATTTGACCCACGGGCGGAACCTCCAGGTTGCGGAGGCAAGTGTGCTGCTAATGAGAATTAGTCGCAACAATGAATCGCACACCACCGCCGCGACCGCCGCCAGCCACCACCATCACAACGCCGTGCGTCACGCCACCAGGCGCAGCTCCGGCCAATCAGCGCGAGCCATCGCCACCACCGCACCGATCAGCACCAGGGTCGGTCCGTCAAACCGCCGCGCATCCAGCAGGTCCGCCAGGTTACCCAACGTCCCGTGCAGATGGCTCTCATTCGGCCTGGAGGCATTCTCCACCGCCACCGCCGGCGTCGACCCGGGCAATCCGGCCTCGATCAGACTGGCCGCGACAAACCGCAGCGTCCTGCTCGCCATGTACGCGGCGATGGTGCCGCCGCCAGCCGCCAGCGCCCGCCAATTATGCGCCGGAACCTGCCCGTCGCTGCCGTGTCCCGTCACAAAATGCAACGACCGGGCGACGTCGCGATGGGTCAGCGGAATCTGCAAGCTGGCCGCCGCGGCACAGGCGGCGGTGACCCCCGGCACGACCTCCACCTTTACCCCAGCCGCCCGCAAACTATCCAGCTCCTCCCCGCCACGTCCGAACACGAACGGATCGCCACCCTTCAGCCGCACCACATGCGCACCCGACTGCGCCAGCGTCACGATCAGCCGGTTGATCGCCGCCTGGTTCATCGCATGTCGCCCGCACCGCTTGCCCACGTCGATCAGACGCGCCCCCGGACGCGCCAGGTCCAGGATGGCCGGGTCGATCAGCGCGTCATACAGCACGGCATCCGCGCGCTGGATCGCCTTCACTGCCCGCAGCGTCAGCAGGTCGGGATCGCCCGGCCCGGCGCCCACCAGCGTCGCGCTGCCGATCTTGTCACTCCGCGGGCATGCGAACATTTCGAAGGATCTCCTGGAGTTCGGGGATGCAAGAACCGCAATTGGTGCCCGCGCGCAGCTTCACGCCGATCTGTTCAATGGAATTCAGCCGTTGCGTTGCCACCGCATGGCGGATTGCATCGCGGGTCACGCCGAAACAGGCGCAAACCCTGGGCCCTTCGGCCGCCGTCGCGCCGTACATCCGCCCGGCAAGGATTTTCGAACGAGCCGCATCCGGCACCGGCGCCCCCAGCATCGGGATCACCGCGGCCTCATTGGGCAACCCGGCTTTGTCCCTGGCCAGGAACAGACAGGCCTCGAGCGCGCCGTCCAACACCACGGCCACCCGCAGCACCCCCCGGCGCTTGTCCGACATTTCCAGCCAGTCGGCGTCTGCCGGCAGATCCACCAGAGCCGCGGCGAAACCGGCCAGATCATCGCCCGCCGGCCTCGCCCGCAAGCCGGCCAACCGGTACATCTGACCCTCGCTGACCGGCACCCGGACCCAATGGCACAGATCGGGCAGCGCCCCGCCACGCCGGCGCAGCAGCAGGCCGTGGAAGTGGACGGGGACCGGCTCGACGCTGACCGACGTCGCCTTCAGTTCCGGCTGCCCCGACACCGGGTCCACCTTGCCGCTGACCACCCGCCCGACCGGCCCGGTGGAGGCGAACCGATCCGTCCAG
>DATAZJ010000602.1:0-6968 GCA_036272115.1 Rhodopila sp.
GCGGAATCCTCGCAATTGGCATCGAATCCGCAGGCCAAGCCCAGCCCGCCTCCGAGAAACTCCGCGCGAACTCAGCGAAACTCCGCGTCGTTCTTGATTGCTTTCCGATCCACCGCGACGAAGTCGGGCGGCGCTCCCAACAGCCGTCAACCCGGCGGACACGGAACGAGTCGCAACCCGCGTGGAGCAACGATTGCTGGGCATCGCTACACGTGCCACCCAGCGCATCTCAATCATCGATATCAACAGTCGCGATAAGAGCCACGCCGGTTGTCGACCCATCGGCACCGCCGTGCAACCGCCATGGCGAGCGCAGATTTCGCCATCCATGCCTTTGTTTCCGCTCGTAAAAGGCGTGGATCCCGACCTCCGTCAGCATGACGGACAGGGTCAACCAAAGAGTCTGCATCAACGCCGGTAATTGGTATAATCTGCGTGTTCTGTGTGCATTCGCCAAAATCTGCGTTAGGCCGCTTACTTTTTTATCAACCCGCCTGCTCCATCCGCACCCCCGGATGAAAATGTGCATACACCCGCCGAGCCGTCTCCCGGCTGATCCCCGGCGTCGCCTCCAGATCCGGCAACCCCGCCATCTTGACCCCTCGAGCCGATCCAAAATGGTTCAGCAAGGCGCGCTTCCGGTGCGGCCCGATCCCCTCGATCTCCTCCAGCTCACTTTGCAGCACCGCCTTGGACCGCCCCGCCCGATGCGTGGTAATTGCAAACCGATGCGCCTCATCGCGCAGCCGCTGCAGGAAATACAGCACCGGGTCCCTCGGCGGCAGTTGGAACGCCTCCATCCCGTCGGTATGCAGCCATTCCCGCCCGGCGTCGCGATCCGGCCCCTTGGCGATCGCCACCACCTTCACGTCCTGCACCCCCAGATCGGCCAGCACCTCCCGCACCGCCGACAACTGCCCCGCCCCGCCATCGATCAGCAGCAGATCCGGCCAGTCCGTCACCGGCGCCCCCTCCGCCTGCTCCTTCATTGCCCGCGAGAAACGGCGTTGCAGCATCTCCCGCATCATCGCGAAATCGTCGCCCGGCGTGATCGGCCCGCGAATACTGTATTTGCGGTAGGCGTTCTTCATGAACCCCTCCGGCCCCGCGACGATCATCACCCCATACGGATTGGTGCCCATGATGTGGGAGTTGTCATACACCTCGATCCGTTGCGGCGGCGCCGCGAAACCAAACAACTGGGCAACCCCGTCCAGCAACCGAGCCTGCCCGGCGGATTCGGCCATCTTCCGCTCCAACGCCTCGCGCGCATTGGTTTCCGCGTGCAGCACGACCGCCCGCTTCTCCCCCCGCTGCGGCAGCGCGATCTCCACCTTCCGGCCGGCTTTCAGCGACAAAGCCTCGGCGATCAGATCCTGCTCAGCCAGGTCGTGATTGACCAGCAACAGCGGCGGCGGCGGCTTGTCGTCATAGAACTGCCCGATAAACGCGCTCAGCACCTCCGGCACCTCCTCCGCCTTCGTATGCGTCGGATAGAACGCCCGATTGCCGTTGTTCCGCCCGCCCCGGACAAAGAACACCTGCACACAGGTCTGCCCGCCGTTCTGCCACCCGGCGATCACATCCGCATCCGTCAGGCTGGCCGGATTCACCACGCTGTTGCCCTGCACGAAGGTCAGCGCCCGCAACCGATCCCGCACCGCCGCGGCGCGCTCGAACTCCAGATCCTCCGCCGCATGCTCCATCTCCGCGGCAAGTTCTTTCTGCACCGAACCGGATTTGCCGGTCAGGAACGCCTTCGCCTGCCCCACAAGCTTGCCGTAATCCTCCCCCGAGATCCGCCCGACACACGGCGCCGAACAGCGCTTGATCTGGAACAGCAGGCACGGCCGCGTGCGCGTCGAAAACACCGTATCGGCGCAGGCCCGCAGCAGGAACACACGCTGCATCGCGGTCACCGTCTCATTCACCGCCCAGGCCGAGGCAAACGGTCCCCAATAGCTGTTCTTGCGATCCTGCGCGCCGCGATGCTTGGAAATCCGCGGAAAGTCATGGTCCTCGCCCAGCATCAGCCAGGGATACGATTTGTCATCCCGCAGCACGATGTTGTAGCGCGGCTTCAGCCGCTTGATCAGGTTGGCCTCGAGCAGCAGCGCCTCGGCCTCGGTGTGGGTCGTGACGATTTCCATCGTCGCGGTGTCCGTCACCATGCGCCGCAGACGTTCCGACAACCGGCCGATCTGGGTGTACGACGTCACCCGCCGGTTCAGGCTGCGCGCCTTGCCGACATACAGCGTGTCGCCCTTGGCATCCATCATCCGGTAGACGCCGGGACCGCCGGGCATGGTCGCCAAGGCGGCGGTAATCGCGCCCACACCCGTTTCAGTCGTCATGCTCATGCCGGAGAGCGGGCCTCCTATTCCCCCGCGAGGAACGCCATCGCCGCCTCGACGCCGCCGCGGCCATGCGGAATGCCGTCGATCCGCAGCGCCATCTCGATCGCCGTCAGCGCCCCCAGCAGCATCGGCTCGTTCAGGTCGCCGAGGTGCCCGATCCGGAAAATCTTGCCCCCCAGCTTGCCCAGGCCACCGCCCAAGGAGACATTGAACCGCTCACGCACCGTCTTGCGCAGCGCATCGCCGTTGAACCCCTCCGGCATCAGGATGGCGGTCACGGAATCGGAGTACCGGTCCGGCGTCAGGCAGAACAGTTGCGGCCCATTATTCCCCGCCCACACCTTCACCGCCCGCCGGGTCGCCTCCGCCAGCCGGCTATGCCGAGCGGTCACGTTGTCGATGCCTTCTTCGTCAAGCAGGCGAACGGACTCACGCAAACCATAGAATATGTTCACCGGAATGGTCCCGATGAAGCTCTTCTGCGAGCGCCCCTCCATCATGGTCCAGTCGAAATAGAACCTGTGCAGCTTCGCCTGCCGGTGCGCCGCCAATGCCTTGTCGGACACGCCCGTAAAGCTCATGCCGGTAGGCAGCATCAGCCCCTTCTGGCTGCCGCCGACGACGCAGTCGATCTTCCAGTCGTCCATGCGGAACTCCAGCGAGCCCAGCGACGAAATCGTGTCCACCAGGAACAGCGCCGGATGGCCCGCCGCGTCGATCGCCTCGCGGATCGCCGGCAGCGGCAGCATCATGCCGGTCGCCGTCTCGTTATGCACCACGCACACCGCCTTGATGGCATGCGCCGTGTCGGCGGCCAGCGCCTTGCGCACATCGGCGATATCGACACCCCGGCGCCAGTCGGCCTCCACCACCCGCACCTCCAGCCCATGGCTGCGCGCCATGGCCGCCCATTCGTCGGAGAAGTAGCCCGACTCCAGCACCAGCACCGTATCGCCGGGCGACAGCAGGTTGGTCAGGCTGGCCTCCCAGGCGCCGTGGCCCGAGGCGTTGTACATGAACAGATGCTGCTTGGTTCGCAGCACGCGCTTCACCCCGGCGAAGGCGGCCTCGTAAACCTCGACGAATTCCGGATCGTTGAAGTCGATGCTGCCGCGGTCCATCGCCCGCAGCACGCTGTCCGGAATGTTGGTCGGGCCCGGATTGGCGAAGAAATGGCGGCCCCGAGGCTTGGGTAACGAAGACGTGGGCATTCGGACGATCCTACTGGCTTTTGGTGAAAGGGCTTATAAACCAAACCGCGCGGCTGTGACCCCCGCATATGAGACCAATCCGGAAGGTATTCGCCATGACCACCAAGACCGCTTTGATCATTGGCGCCTCCCGTGGCCTCGGCCTGGGACTGGCGCGCGAATACATCGGCCGCGGCTGGCACGTGACGGGAACGGTGCGAGGAACGGCGCGCACGCCATTGCACGCATTGGCAGATGAACATCCGACGAAAATGGCCATCGAGACCGTCGATATCAACCAACCGCCGGAAGTCGCGGCGCTGGCCCGGCGGCTGGCCGGACAACGCTTCGACCTGCTGTTCGTAAACGCCGGCATATCCAACGATCGCGCTGAAACCATCGGCACGACGTCCGATGAGACCTTCACCCGGCTGATGGTCACCAACGCACTCAGCCCGATGCGCGTGGTCGAGGGGCTCGGATCACTGGTCCCCGCCGGCGGCACCATCGGCCTGATGTCGTCCGGGCTGGGCAGCGTCGCCAACAATGAAACCGGAGAATGGGAGGTATACCGCGCGAGCAAGGCGTCGCTGAACACGCTGATGCGCAGCTTCGCCGCCCGTCACCCCGGCGACCCGAGGACGCTGCTGCTGATCGCCCCAGGCTGGGTGCGGACCGACATGGGCGGCCCCGGCGCACTGCTGGATGTGGAGACCAGTATTCGCGGCGTGGTCGACGCAATGACCGCCCAGGCAGGCAAGCCCGGTCTGCATTACGTGAACTATCAGGGAAAGACCGTCCCCTGGTGACGCCAGGCACCCGCCCACGCGCGACAGCACGCGTGTGATCAGGAACGCACCCGCTCGATCATCGCCATCGCCGCCGCCGGATTGCACACCTTGTGGCCGCTGATGACGTAAAGGAACACATCCCGCCCACCCTTGACGTCCCGTCCCGCCCTGGCATCCCCGCCAGGCTTGGCATCCCGCCCACCCTTGGCGTCCAGCGGCGGAGCGACCGTCGCGACCGCCTCGGGCGACCGTCCCGAAACCCAGGCTCGGGCACACCGCACCCACCCATCCAGCGCGTCATCGGAATGCCCGGCCGGTTCGCCCTCGCTTGTCCCCATGATCCGGGCATAGACGAACGGCGCCGTGGCATCGCCGATCTGCGGATACCCGGAATCCCCCGCCACCACGATCGCGACGCCATGCTCGCGGGCCAGCGCGACGAAATCCGCCGAGCGGAAACTGTCATGCCGCACCTCGACCACATGCCGGATCGCCCTGCCCTCCACGCTGTTCGGTAGCAGCCGGAGAAAAGCCTGAAAATCCTCCGGATCGAATTTCTTCGTCGCCATGAACTGCCAGTTGATCGGCCCCAGTTTATCGCGCAGTTCCAGCACCCCGCCGGAGAAAAACCGCTCGATCGACGGCCCCGCCTCGGCAAGCACCCGCCGGTTGGTCGCAAACCGAGGCGCCTTCAGCGAAAACACGAAATCGTCCGGCGTCTCATCATGCCACTTGGCAAACGTCTCCGGCTTCTGCGACCCGTAATAGGTGCCGTTGACCTCGATCGAGGTCAGCTTGCGACTGGCGTAGTCCAGTTCCCGCTTCTGCGGCAGCCCCTCAGGATAGAACACCCCGCGCCACGGCTCGTAGGTCCATCCCCCGACACCGATCCGGATGGCGGGTTTCGGTTGATGCGGCATGGCCTGCGTCTCCCTGACAACCCGCCCGCTCTATCACAGTCCCCCCACCCACGCACGGCCACCAGGACAACGCGCAGCGCAGCCGCATCAAATATCAGTCCGCCGAAAGAGTGACACACTGAAACCCGCCTCTCACCGTCATGGTGGGCGAAGGCCGCGGTCCATGTGTTCGACTGGAAGGGCAACAGGCGCAGATGCCGACCGCCGTCGGCACGAAAACTATCAGAGAACTCTGCGCCACGCTCTGCGCGCTCTGCGTCGAAGCGGACGAACCGGCCCAGCACGGCCGCGGCGCACCACAAACGCCCTCAGCCCCCAATCACCCAGCCCAGACCGCCGGCAACTTCGTCGCCAGAAACCGAACCAGCGCGGCATTGACCGCCACCGGGGCCTCCTGCGCCATCCAGTGCCCCGATTCAACGACCACCTCGGTCAGATCGCCGCAGCTCGCCCGCATCGGGTCGGCAAGACCCGAGTCAATGGTCTCGCAAGTGTAATCATAAGCCCCATGCAGGAACAGCACCGGCATCGCCAGCCGGCCACCATCGACCGCCTCGCCGGCAAAGGCGATATTACGATCGTGATTCATATACCACGAATCAGGACCGAAGAACCCGTTACGCTCCAGTGCCGCGACATAACGGCTGTGGTCGGCCTCGCTCAGCACCGCGGGATCCCGCGGTATAGCCGGCGCCCGCCCTGCCCCACCGAACCAGCCGCCATCGCGCCGCACCAGGGCGGTGCGGGACGGCTGCCCCTTCCCCGCCGGATTGCCCTTGCGAAATATCGCACTGACCGTATCGGCCATGCTGGCCTCGAACCCCCTGCGAGCCGTGTCGAAGTTCTCCTCGTAGAACAACTGGTATTCCCACTGCCCGGCGGGAAATTCGACTGCCGGATACACCGACCGATCCACCAGCCCGATCATGTTGGCCGGCGCGAACCCGGCCGGCAGATACGGGATGCACAAATTCACCACGCCGAAGCAACGATCCGGATGATGGCTCGCCAGGCTCCACACCACCGGACTACCCCAGTCATGACCCACCCACACCGCCTTGGCATGGCCAAGCGAGTCCAGCAGCGCCAGCATGTCGCCGACACTGTGCCGCAGCGCATAATCCTCATGCCGCGTGTAAACGCCGGAGCGTCCATACCCCCGCATGTCGGGCGCGATGCAGCGGAAACCCAGCGCGGCAAACACCGGAAGCTGGTGACGCCAACTGATCGACAGTTCCGGCCAGCCATGCACGAAGATCAGCGGCGTCGCGTCCGCCGCCCCGCAACCGAGGTAGAACGTCGTATGGCGATCGGTCCGCAACACATGTTCGGTAATTGGAAACGGCATGGCCAGTCCTCCTGTCGAGGTTACACGCTATTGGACGGGGACGCTGACGATCGTCAGCCGAATGCCGCCGCATAGACCTCCGGCCTGAAGCCGACCACCAGCGCGCCATCCACGTCCAGCACGGGGCGTTTGATCATCGATGGCTGGGCCAGCATCAGCCCGATCGCCTTCGCCTCGTCCAGCGCCGCCTTGTCCGCCTCCGCCAGCTTCCGGAATGTCGTGCCGCTTCGGTTCAGCAGTGTCTCCCACCCCACCGATCGCGCCCACCCGGTCAGGGCGTCGCGTCCGATCCCCTGGACCTTGTAGTCGTGGAACCCATGCCCGACCCCGTGCTGATCGAGCCACGTCCGCGCCTTCTTCAT
>DATAZJ010000603.1:0-5419 GCA_036272115.1 Rhodopila sp.
TCGATGGTCACGATACGCTGCTGGCGATGCGGCAGGCCGGGATAGGTCCGCAATCCGGCCGCGATGATGTCGTCCGGGACACCGAGGAACCTCGCCACCGCGGTTGCAGCCGCTGCATTCTGCGCGTTGTGCGCGCCGGGAAGCGCCGGACCCGATGCCAACGGGACCTCGGAGCTGGACACCCGCACGAGATGGGCCGGTTGGGCCTCCAGCCACGCCGCCATGTCCCGGGCACCTGGATCGTCGACGCCGACCACCGCAAGATCGCCGCTGGCCTGCCGATCAAAGATCGCTCGTTTTGCCAGGGCGTATCCGGCCATGTCGCCATGACGATCGATGTGGTCGGCACTGAGGTTGAGCATAGTCGCTGCATCAAACCGTATGCTCGCGAGTCGCTCCAACATGTAGGAGGACATTTCGAGCACGTACACCCCATCATGTGGCAGCAGCGGCAGCGACAGAGCCGCCGGCCCGAGATTGGCTCCAGCCGCTACCGGGATTCCGGCCTGCTCCAGGATATGGGCCAGCAGCGCTGTCGTGGTGGACTTGCCGTTAGTGCCGGTAATCCCGACGAACCGGGCTCGTGAGCCGGATGCGCGCACCGCCTGGTACAGCAGTTCGACGTCGGACAGGATCGGTACGCCCGCCTCGATCGCACGTTGCGCCGCCAGATGGGGTCCCGGCAGGCGGTGCGGGATGCCCGGCGACAGCACCAGCGCATCAAAATCGAACGGTCCCGATGTGGGATCACGCACCGTGATCCACGGCGCGGGATCCCGCCGTTCTGTCACGGTGGGTGAAGGCCCGCCATTCATGCCCTTGTGCGAACCAACACCGCAACGCGTGGATGGCTGGCGTTCGCCCACCATGACAGCAGAGCGTGACGCTGGGTTGTCGTCCCACGCGACGACGTCGGCGCCCATCGCATGCAAGCGCAGCGCCGCCGGCAGGCCGTTTTTGCCCAGACCGACCACGGCGTACCGCTTGCCACTGAACAGCGTGGGGAGGAAATTACTCATCGGATCTTCAAGGTCGCCAGACCGACCAGCCCGAGGATCATCGAGATGATCCAAAAGCGGATGACGATGGTCGGCTCCGCCCAGCCCTTCTTCTCGAAGTGATGGTGCAGCGGCGCCATCAGGAACACCCGGCGACCGGTGCGCTTGTACCAAAAGACCTGGATGATGACCGACAGTGTCTCGACCACGAACAGGCCGCCGACGATCATCAGCACGATCTCGTGCTTGGTTACGATCGCCACCGCACCCAGCGCACCGCCGAGACCAAGAGCACCGATATCGCCCATGAAGACGGCGGCAGGCGGTGCGTTGAACCATAGGAACCCCATGCCGGCCCCCACCAGAGCGGAGCAGAAAACGGCCAGTTCGCCGGCCCCGGATACGGGATTCAGCTGCAAGTAATCAGCGAAGATGCGATTACCCACCAGGTAGGCGATCAGGGTGAACACGCTTGCGGCGATCATTGTGGGCACGATAGCCAACCCGTCCAGGCCGTCGGTCAGGTTCACCGCGTTGGACGCGCCCATCATGACGAGCGCCCCAAATATCGGGAACAAAAAGCCCAACTGGATGACGGCTTCCTTGAAAACCGGGAACGTCACGGCGGTGCCCAGCGGACCGCGGGCCAGGGAGGTGATCCAGATCGCGGCGATCAGGCCGACCACCGCCTGCACCAGCAACTTCACTCGCCCAGGAACGCCCCGTGTATTGCGTTTGGTGACCTTCAGGTAGTCATCGGCGAAGCCCAGCGCGCCATAGGCCAGCGTGACGAACAACACCGCCCAGACGTACCCGTTGCGCAAATCCACCCAAAGCAAGGTCGAGATCGTCAGGCTGCCCAGGATCAGCAGGCCGCCCATGGTGGGCGTGCCCTTTTTCTCGATCAAATGCCGCTCCGGCCCGTCCAAGCGGATCGGCTGCCCCTGCTTCTGCACCGACTTCAGCCAGCGGATCATCGACGGTCCCATCAGGAAGCTGACGACCAGCGCCGTCATACACGCCGCGCCTGCCCGGAAGGTGATGTAGCGGAACAGGTTGAACAGGATGAACTGGTCCGCGAGGGGCCGGAAAATCACGTAAAGCATGTCAGGCTGCCCCGGCGGTGACGGAGGATGACCGGTTGGAGACGGCCTCGATAGCTTCGACAACGCGCTTCATGCCGCTGCCCAGGCTGCCCTTCACCAGGATCGCGTCGCCCGGCGCGATGGCGGCGGCAACCAGTGGTGCCAGGGTGGCTGAATCCGCAGCATAGGCGCCACGCAGGGCCGCCGGGACCGCATCGAACAGGCCGCGCATCAACGGGCCACAGGCGAACAGGCGATCCGCGGACCCGACCACCGAGTCAGCCAGACCCGCATGTTCGGCTGGTCCCTCGTCGCCTAGTTCCAGCATATCGCCCAATACCGCGATGCGGCGGCGAACCTGCTGAAGCCGCAACACATCCAGCGTCGCGCGCATCGACGCAGTGTTGCCGTTGTAGCTTTCGTCCAACAGCAGCGCAAAACCGCCGCCCACCGCGATCCGCCGCCGCGCACCGCGGCCCGCCAGGGGCGCAAACGCCGCCAGCGCATCGATCGCCTTGGTCGGATCGAGACCGAGGGCGGCGACCGCGGCCAACGTGGCAACAGCGTTCATCGCCATGTGCCGCCCGGGCGCATTGAGGCGCAATGAAGCCCGGTGCCCCACGATATCGACATGGATCAACGAACCATCGGCGTCCGGTTCCTGTCCGGTGAGCCTGACATCCGCCGCCGGATCGGTGCCGAAGGTCAGCACGATCGCCTCGCCGGCCGCTGCCCGCAGCCGGCCCAGTTGCGGCGAGTCGGCCGGCAGCACCGCAATACCGTCTGGTTCCAGCCCACGCATGACGCTGGCCTTCTCATCGGCGATCGCCTCGAGGCTGCCAAGATAGCCGATGTGCGCCTTGGCGATCGTGGTGATCACCGCGACATGCGGCCGCGCCAGACGCGCCAGCGGCGCGATCTCACCCGCATGACTCATGCCGATCTCGGCCACACAGAATTGTGCATCCCGAGGTGTGCGCGCCAGGGTCAGCGGCAGGCCCCAGTGGTTGTTATAGGACGCAGCGGCGGCATGCGTGGTGCCGAATGCGGACAACGCGCCGCGCAGCATCTCCTTGGTCGTGGTCTTGCCGACGCTGCCGGTCACTGCGACCAGGTGCCCGCCGCCTTCGCCGAACCGGGTGCGGGCAAATCCCCCCAGCCGAGCGAGACCCGCCAACGTATCGTCGACGCGCAGGACCGGCCCAGCCGGCACGGCATCGTCGTGCACCATGGCGCCTGTCGCGCCCTTCGCCAGCGCATCCGTCACGAAGTTGTGCCCGTCGCGGCCCTCGCCGACCAGCGCCACGAACAGATCGCCGGCCGCCAGCGTCCTGGTGTCGATCGACACGCCGTTGGCCTCGAACGGAGCCGACAGAACCCCGCCCGTCGCCTCCAGCAGCTCATGCGCGGTCCATAGCGGAGCGATCATGCCGGCGGCTCCTGACAGCCGGCCAGGCGGCGAACGACCGTCACGTCGTCGAACGGCAGGACGGTCCCGCCTACGGTCTGGCCTTGCTCATGACCTTTGCCGGCAACGACCAGAACGTCTCCGGCGGACAGCTCGTTCAGTGCGGTCTCGATCGCCTTCGTTCGGTCGCCGATTTCCCTGGCGCCCGGACAGGCCGCCATGATCGCGGCGCGAATGCCGGCCGGATCCTCACTGCGCGGGTTGTCGTCCGTCACGATGGCGAAATCGGCGAGGCGCGCCGCCATCTGCCCCATCAGCGGCCGCTTGCCGCGATCCCGGTCGCCGCCCGCGCCAAACACCACATGCAGCCGGCCGGTCGTGTGCGGTCGCAGCGCCGTCAACAGCCGCTCCAGCGCGTCAGGCGTATGGGCGAAATCGACATAGGCGGTCGCGCCGTTCGGCAAACTCGCGGCACGTTCCATCCGGCCGCGCACGCCGCGCAGCACGGCCAGGCGATCCAGCACGTCGGCCATGCCCAACGCCTCGGTCAGTGCCGCAGCAACCAGCACATTGTCCGCCTGGAAACGGCCGGGCAAATTCAGGGCGATCGTGCGCACATGGCCATCAACCATCACCGACAGATCCTGGCCATCGGGGCGCGGACGCGCGTCCACCAGGCGGAACCGGTCACCCTGTTCGCCGACGGTGCGGAAATCCAGCTTGCGGCGGCCGGCAATCGCCCGCAGCGCGTCCAGCGTCGCCGGCTCCATGTCGGCATGCGCGATGGCCGGGGCCCCGGCGGGCAGCAATCCATCGAACAGCCGCAGTTTCGCCTGTCGGTAGGCATCCAATGTGCCGTGATAATCCAGGTGATCACGGGTCAGGTTGGTGAACGCCGCGGCGGTCAGCCGGGCGCCGTCCAACCGAAATTGGTCGAGGCCGTGCGACGACGCCTCGATCGCGACCCGGTCGATGCCATGACGCGCCAAGCCGGCGAGCATCTCCGCCAGGCTGATCGGGTCAGGCGTGGTCAATCCCGGGCCGGGATCGAAACCGGGGGCGATCAAGCCGAGTGTGCCGAGGCTGGCAGCCTTCGCACCGGTTGACGCCCAGAGCTGGCGGGTGAAATCGACGACGCTGGTCTTGCCGTTGGTGCCGGTGACCGCGGCTACCGTCGCCGGCTGCGGACCGGCCAGCACGGCGGCGATCTGCGCCAGGCACTGGCGGGGCTCCGGGTCCATGATGATCGGACGCTTCGGCACGCCTTGCGGCCAGGCTGTTCCCTGTGGCGCCAGTACTGCCACGGCGCCGCGCCTCACCGCATCGGCGATGAATGCCCGTCCGTCGGCCCGCGATCCGGGCAGCGCCGCGAAAAGATCGCCCGGCACGACAGCCCGGCTGTCGGCAGTTACCCCGGCAATATCCAGATGCGCCACGGCCTCCCACGCTCGCGCACGGGACGCGTTGGGAAGGGCGGAGACCTGCCGCATGATCTCAGCGGCCCGCAACGGGAGCGACCGCGGACATGGCCACGACTCGCGCGGGTCTCACGGTCGGGCGGTCATAGTGCGTCTCGCGCCTGATCGTCCGCTCCGGACGGTTGACGGCCGGCGGTAGGACGGTGGCGGGAATGGTCAGATCGGGGCGGCCTTTTCGCTTGCCCGTCCTGGCGGCGGTTTCGGTCGGGATCGGCGGCGACCACGGCCCGAGCGCCACCGCGCCTGGCGGCCGGCCGGGCTGTAGCGGGATCGACAGTTCCTGGTTGATCGTCGCCATGTCCTTAATATCAGGCAGCAGGCCCAGCATCGGGCCGATCCGCGCGATCACCTTGCCGGCCGCCGGCGCGGCCACCCAGCCCGCGGTGGAGAAGCCATACGTGCTTTTGTTGCCGTGCGGTTCGTCCAACATCATGTAGACCGCGTAACGGG
>DATAZJ010000604.1:0-11646 GCA_036272115.1 Rhodopila sp.
CGCCCTCCGCCGAGCGCCCCTGCTCGCCGCCCAGGCCGCCTTCGCCGCCGGAACCGTGCGCAAAACCTACTGGGCCGTCGTCTCCGGCCAGGTCGCCGGCGACCGAGGCACCATCACCGCCCCCCTCCGCCGGATCACCAACCCGCAAGGCTGGCGCATGATCGTCGACGAACATGCCGGCCAACCCGCCATCACCGACTGGCAGGTCCGCGGCCGCACCAACGACGCAACCTGGCTCGAACTGCACCCAAGAACCGGCCGCACCCACCAGATCCGCGTGCACTGCGCGACCCTGGGCACGCCGATCCTCGGCGACCCGCGCTACGGCTCCGCCGGCAGCGGCCTGCACCTGCTGGCCCGCTCCATCCACCTGCCACTGGACCCGCAAGTCGACGCCGCCGCCGAACCACCACCCCACATGCAAGCGACCCTGCAACGTTTCCCACAGGAAACCCCCTTGTAAGAACCCGGCCCCCGCGCCACGCTCCGAACAACCACCAGGGGGAAACAAATGCCGAGCGAATCGGACGCGGACTTCGTCATCATCGGCGCCGGTTCAGCCGGCTGCGTCCTCGCCGCTCGGCTCAGCGAGGACCCGAACACCAAGGTCGTCCTGCTGGAGGCCGGCGGCGCCGACACCAACCACTGGATCCACATCCCCCTGGGCTTCGGCAAGACCTTCGCTGACGCCACCGTCAACTGGTGTTACGAGACCGAACCGGACCCCGGCATCGGCGGCCGGAAAATCTTCTGGCCACGCGGAAAAGTGCTGGGCGGATCAAGCTCCATCAACGGCATGGTCTACATCCGCGGCCAGAAGGAAGACTTCGACCACTGGCGCCAACTCGGCAACGCCGGCTGGTCGTACGACGACTGCCTGCCCTACTTCAAACGTGCCGAACACCAGACCCGAGGCCGCGACGACTATCACGGCACCGACGGCCCGCTGTGCGTATCCGACGTCGCCCGCAACGACCCGATCTCCGAAGCCTTCGTCAACGCCGCCGTCGCCTGCGGCATTCCCCGCAACGACGACTTCAACGGCGCCGTCCAGGATGGCGTCGGCTACCACCAGACCACCACCCGCAACGGCCGCCGCTGCTCCACCGCCGTCGGCTACCTTCGCCCCGCCATGAAGCGGCCCAACCTGCGCGTGATCACCCAGGCGCTCTCCGAACGCATCCTGTTCGACGGCAAACGTGCCACCGGAGTCGCCTTCCGCCACAACGGCATCGCCACCACCATACGAGCCACCCGGGAGGTCATCCTGTGCGGCGGCGCAATCAACTCGCCGCAACTGCTGATGCTGTCCGGCGTCGGCCCCGCCGACCATTTGGCCAGCCTCGGCATCCCGGTGGTGCACCACCTGCAAGGCGTCGGACAAAGCCTTCAAGACCACTACTCGGCCCCGATCAAGCTGCGCGCCCGCCTGCCGGTCACCCTGAACGACATCGTCAACAGCAACGTCGGCAAGGTGAAGGCCGGCCTGCAATACCTGATGTTCCGCACCGGCGCCCTCACCATGGGCGTATCCCCCGCCGCGATGTTCATCCGAACCCGGCCGGAACTGGCGTCGCCCGACGTCAAATGCTCCATCTCACCGTTCAGCGCCGACCGGCCGCAGGACGGCCTGCACAAATGGTCGGGCTTCACCGTGATCGCCTACCAGCTTCGCCCCGACAGCCGAGGCGAGATCAAACTGAAAACCGCCAACCCCGCCGACCCGCCGGCCATGATCCCCAACTACCTCTCATCCGAGGTCGATCAACGCGCCCTCGTCGCCGGCCTGCAGCTTTGCCGCCGCCTCCTGGCCGACCCCGGCATGCAACATTTCATCGAATCCGAATACTTGCCCGGCCCCGGGGTCCAGACCGACGACGAAATGCTCGACCACGCCCGCCGCATGGGCGGAACCGTGTTCCACCCGACCAGCACCTGCAAGATGGGCAACGATCCCATGGCCGTCGTCGACCCCGCCCTGCGCGTGCATGGCCTGACCGGTTTGCGCGTCGTGGACGCCTCGATCATGCCCACCGTGGCGTCGGGCAACACCAACGCCCCCACAATCATGATCGCCGAGAAAGCCGCCGACATGATCCGCGACACCCTGGCCCTGGCCGCCTGAATGACCGAAGCGATCACCGCCGACATCGCGGTGATCGGCGCCGGCAACGTCGGCATCGCGGTCGCATACTACCTGGTGAAGCATCACCGGCTAAGCAACATCATCCTGATCGATCCACGCGATCCGATGAGCCTGACCTCGGCCCAATCCGGCGAGAATTTTCGCAATTGGTGGCCGCACCCGGTGATGACCGACTTCACCAACCACAGCATCACGCTGATGCAGGCGATCGCGGAAGCCACCGGCAACCGGATCAACATGACCCGCCGCGGCTACGCGCTGGTCACGCGGCGCACCAGGCCGGCAGACCTCATCGATGATCTGCATAAGGGCTACGGCGCCAACGCCGAACATTTGGTTCGCATCCATGACGGCCCGTCGTCCACGGCATACCAACCGCCGATCGCAACGTCATTGGATCAGGCCCCCGACGGCGTGGACGTCCTCTGCCATCCAACCTTGATCCGCACGACATTCCCCGGCTACGCGCCCGACATCGCAACCGTCCTGCACATCCGCAGAGCGGGTGCGATCAGCGGCCAGCAACTCGGTCAATTCATGCTTGAATCGATCCGATCAGCCGGCGGCCGCCTGCTGCGCGGTCAGGTCATCGGCATCGGCCGCGTCGATCCGTTTGAACTCGCCATCGCCCAGCCCGATGGCACCCACACCGTGCAAGCCACCCGCGTCGTCAACGCAGCCGGCCCGTTTTTCAGGGACGTCGCCGGACTACTCGGTGAAGACGTGCCAACCTCCTGCATCTACCAGCAGAAAATCGCCTTCGAGGATCGGGACAACGCGATTCCCAGAACCATGCCCTTCACCGTCGATCTGGATGGCCAGAGCCTCCCCTGGACGGACGAGGAACGCGCCCTTCTCGCCGAAGACCCGGACACCGCGAGGCTGCTTGCGCCAATGCCAGGCGGCATCCACTGCCGGCCGGACGGCACAGAAGCCGGAAAGTGGATCAAACTTGGCTGGGCATTCAACAATCGCGCGACCGATCCGCACGGCCCCGACCCCGTCGACGATCAGTTTCCCGACATCGTGCTGCGCGCCGCCAGCCGGCTGCACCCCGGCCTGAAGACGTATATCGGACGCCTGCCGCGCGGCGCACATCACTACGGCGGTTATTACACTCTGACGGACGAGAATTGGCCCCTGATCGGACCCATGCGGACGCCGGGTGCCTTCCTGGCCGGTGCGCTATCCGGTTTCGGCACCATGGCCGCCTGCGAGGCCGGCAGTCTCTGCGCGGCCTGGATAACCGGCAGCCCCTTACCCGACTACGCGAAAGCACTCAGCAGCGCGCGCCATGCAGACAAGAAGATCATGGCAGAACTCGCCGCCCTGAAATCCCGCGGCGTGCTGTAACTCCGGCAACCAACCACGGCGGAGGCGCAACCCAGATCGCGCCTCCGTCCGCCCTCAGTGCGAGATCTTCTCCAGCTCCAGGTTACTGGTATTCGGCCCGAAGATACCGATCGACAGCACCACCATCAGCATGGCGAACGCGATCAGCCCGAACACGCCGGTCGTGCCGTGGAAATTCGCGAAGAACCATCCAATGATGAAACTCGCGAACACCGTGCTGATCCGGCTGAACGCATAGGTGAAGCCGACCGCCCGAGCCCGTACCCGCGTCGGAAACAACTCCGTCTGATAGCTGTGGAACGAGTAAGACAGCACGTTGTTCGACAGCGTGATCAGCACCCCGAACAAGATCAGCAGCGGCATCGTCGATTGGTGGGAAAACAGCACGCCGAACACCCCGATGCAGATGGCCGAACCCACCAACTGCCACTTGCGCTCGAACTTGTCGGCGAAACCCATCGCCAGCAGCGGCCCGAACGGATTGGCGCAGGCGACGATGAACGCATACAGCAGGCTGGCGCCCAGGTTGATGCCCACCTGCTTGGCGATCAGCGTCGGCACCCAGGCGGCGAAACCATAATACCCGAACGTCTGGAAGAACTGGAACACCATCAGCATGATGGTCCGGCTGCGATACGGCGGCTGCCAGATCTCGCTGAACGATCCGCGAGCGGTCAGATCTTCCACCTCATGCGCCACGGGCGCCGGCAGCGCCGCCCCCCCGCGATCGGCCAGCACCGCCGCCTCGATCTGCGCGGTCACCACTTCGGCTTCGGCCAACCGCCCATGGGTCAGCAGCCAGCGCGGGCTCTCCGGAATCGCACGCCGCAGGAACCACACGAACAGCGCACCGATGGCCCCGATCGCCACCACCCAGCGCCAGCCGTCCCAGCCCAGCGGAGTCCGCGGCACCAGCATATACGACAGGAAAGCCACCACCGGCACCACACAGAACTGCACAAGCTGATTGAACGCAAACGCTCGGCCGCGCATGTGCTTCGGCACCAGTTCGGCGACATAGGTATCGATGGTGACCAGTTCGACGCCGATGCCGATACCGGCGATCATGCGCCACAGGCACACACCGAAGCCGGTGGTCTGGAACGCCATGACCAGCGTCGCCGCGCAATAGACCAGCATGGAGAACGTGAAGATCATCCGCCGCCCATACGTATCGGCGACGAAACCGAACACGAACGTGCCGATAAACAGACCAAAGAACGTGGCGGCCACGAACAGCGCCGGGCCGGACCACCAACCGACGGCGAGCCCGGTCAGCATCCCCGCCTTGACCAGCCCCGGAATGATATAGCCGGTCATGAACAGGTCATAGAACTCGAAACAGCCGCCCAGCGACAGCAGCACGACCATGACCCAGATGTGCCGCGTGGCCGGAAGACGGTCGAGCCGGGCCAGGATGGCGGATGCGATTTCCCGGTCGCCGCCGAACGACGCCGAACCTGTAGTCGATGACATATTTTCCTCCGCGGGCGCGTCCCGCTTTCCATTCGAATTCAGCAGTTCCGCCGCTGCCACCCTGCGAGGCAGCGGTTCGCCAACGTACTTGGCAATAACCTGAAACAGACAGAGGGGGAAACTGTCAACCCGCGATCGCCGTTAGGCCAACCGCGGCGGCGGGGGAGCACAGTTACCCACACCAACCGCTTGACCATATTTCTCGTTAATAATACCGATCAACCAGTCGATTGAAATCCCATGCGCGAAGTGCAGGCATCCAACGCCAAGACCCACCTCCCTCAACTGCTCGACGCGGTCGAGCGTGGTGAGACAATCATTATTACCCGCCATGGCCGGCCCATTGCGCGCATCGTGCCGGAGGCCCACCGCCGGCAGGCGGAAATCGATCGCGCGATCGACAGCATCCGGGCGATCGGCCGGCGCACCGGCCGTGTGAGTGTTGAAGATGTGCTGTCTGCCCGCCACGAAGGGCATCGTTACTGATGCCGTTCGTCCTTGATGCATCCGTGGCCGCCTGCTGGGCCTTCGAGGATGAGGACCACCCCACCGCCAGCCTGGCGCTCGAACGCCTGCGCACCGATGAAGCACACGTGCCCAGCCCGTGGTGGTATGAGATGCGCAACATTCTCATCGTCAATGAACGCCGCGGCCGGCTGACCGAAGCCGATACCGCCGCCTTCCTGTTCGGCCTCTCCCGCCTCGACCTCGTCGCCGATCACACGCCCGAAGAAGCCGGCACGCTCGCCCTCGCGCGCAAGCATGGCCTGACCGTCTACGAGGCCTGCTATCTCGACCTGGCGCGACGCATGCGCCTGCCGCTGGCGACCCTCGACAAGCCGCTGGCACGCGCCGCCAGCGCTGAAAATGTCGTTCTGTTTGGCGCCACACCGTAAAGCCGGGTAAGCCCGCTTTTGCATGGCTGTCTGGATGGCTGTTCCAGCCTGCAACCGGAAGACATCCACGCTTGCCTCGCCTGCGCGCATGCCGTCCTGGCCAACGGCAGGCTTGATGACGTCGTCCTGCCGGGCGCCATCGTCATCATCCGCAACGGCCGCAGTCGCATCTCACGCCGGCCCCGGGCGCGATCGCTCCACCATCGACCCGCCCCCCAACCCGCGCTAAGACCCTGCCCATGAACCCGTCCGACCTCTACGCCCGGCTTCGCGAGACCGTCCTCGCCGCCCTGGCACAGATCATCCCCGACCTCCCCGCGGACATCGCCGCGCGCGTCGAGGTCACCCCCACCCGAGACCCGGCCCATGGCGACATGGCCACCAACGCCGCCATGGTCTCCGCCAAGGCCGCCCGCCAGGCGCCCGCCAAGATCGCCGCCGCGCTGGTCCAGCACCTCAACGCCGCCCCGGACATCGCGTCCGCCGAGGCCGCCGGCCCCGGTTTCGTCAACCTCCGTTTGCATCCGGAGACCTTCCGCACCCTTCTCCCCCTCATCCTCACCCTGGGGGAATCCTACGGCGACGCCGCCGTCGGCCACGGCATCAAGATCAACGTCGAGTATGTCTCGGCCAACCCCACCGGCCCCATGCATATCGGCCATTGCCGAGGCGCCGTGGTCGGCGACGCCCTCGCCAACCTGCTCGCCAAGGCCGGCTACACCGTGACCAAGGAATACTACATCAACGACGCCGGCGCGCAGGTCACCGCCCTCGCCTGGGCCGCCTACTGGCGCTACCTCCAGGCCATCGGCACACCGCTGACCGAGGAAGAATTCGCCGCCGAAGTCCCTGGCGGGCTGCAATACCGCGGCGATTACCTGATCGAGGTCGGCACCGCCCTCGCCGACCGCTTCCAGGCCTCCCTCGCCACCCAGGACCGAGGCATCGCCGCCCCGGACCTCTGGCTCGATACCGTGAAAACCATCACCATCGACGCCATGATGACCGAAATCCGCGAGGATCTTCGCCGCCTCGGCGTGGTGCAGGACATCTACAGCTCCGAACGCGCCCTCGTCGCCAGCGGCGCCGCGAACACGATCATCGACCAGCTACGGGCCGACGGCCTGATCTACGAAGGCGTGCTGGACCCCCCCAAGGGCAAAACCCCCGACGACTGGGAACCCCGCCCGCAAACCCTGTTCCGCTCCACCCGGTTCGGCGACGACGTGGACCGCCCACTGCGGAAATCCGACGGCAGCAACACGTACTTCGCCAACGACATCGCCTACCACGCCGACAAGATCAACCGCGGCTACGACGTCCTGATCGACGTCCTCGGCGCCGACCACGGCGGCTACGTCCCGCGCATGAAGGCCGCGGTCAAAGCCCTTTCGGCCGGCAAGACCGACTTCGCCGCCGTCCTCTGCCAGATCGTCCACATCATGAAGGGCGGCCAGCCCGTCCGCATGTCCAAGCGCGCCGGCACCTACGTCACCCTGCGCGACCTCCTCGACGAGGTCGGCAAGGACGCCGTCCGCTTCACCATGCTGACCCGCAATTCCGACGCCCAGATGGAGTTCGACCTCGACAAGGTCCTCGCCACCACCCGGGAAAACCCCGTCTTCTACGTCCAGTACGCCCACGCCCGCTGCCGCTCCGTCCTGCGCGCCGCCGCCGAGATGTTCCCGAATCAGCCGCTCGACGAACCCGCCCTGGCCACCGCCCCCACCGACAGCCTCAACGGCGACCCCGAACTGACCCTGCTCCGCCGCCTCGCGCTGTGGCCGCGCACCGTCCAGGCTGCCTCACAGGCGCGTGAGCCGCATAGAATTGCATTTTTTCTCTATGACTTGGCGGCCGACTTTCATATGCTGTGGAACCGAGGCAAGGACGATACGACGCTCCGATTCCTCCAGTCCGACCAGCCGGCCGAAACACGCGCGCGCCTGGCACTGGTCGCCGCAACGGCCGTCGTCATCCGTTCGGGTCTCGCAGTAATGGGCGTCACGCCCGTCGAAGAAATGCGCTGACAGCCGGCACCACCCGCCGGCCAAGGCCTAGCGGGAAAGAGGCAGCAACGTGTCGGACGATCTGAGCATTCCGAATCCCGACTACCGGGGCAACCGAGCCGGCCGCTACGGCACCGGCCAGTCCAGACAGCGGGCCGGCATGGACCCCGATACCCGCCGCCTGATGATGTTCGCCGGCGGCGTCGGCGCCGTGCTGATCGTGCTGATCGGCCTGTCGGCCCTGATCGGCCATCACAGCGAAGGCGTCCCGGTGATCACCGCGGACAACACCCCGGTCCGCGTCAAGCCGGCCAATCCCGGCGGCCTGAAGGTCGATGGCGCCGAGAACGACGTCTTCTCCGGCGGCTCCGACATGGCCAACGCCAAACTGGCCGCGACGTCGGAAAGCCCCGACACAAAGGCTTTGCGCGCCACGGCAGCCCTGCCCGCGCCGCCGCCGGCACACGCCGCATCGACCGCGGCGGTCACGCCGCCCCCGGCGACCCGGCCGGCCGCCGTCGCCACCGCCGAATCCGCCACACGACCGGTCCCCGACGCGCCACCTGCCAAACCGCGCCTGGCCGCCGTGGACTCCCATCCCCCCGTGACCGGCCATCAGGCGATGGTGCAACTCGCCGCCCTGTCATCGGAGGCAGCCGCCCGCGATGAGTGGCGGGAACTGTCGAAGCGCATGCCCGGCCTGCTGAACGGCAAGCAGCCCATCCTCACGCACACCGAACACGACGGCCACACGTTCTGGCGCCTGCGCACCTCCGGCTTCGCCGACGTCGCCCAGGCCCGCACCTTCTGCGACCACGTCCGCCAAAAGGGCGGCGGCTGTTCGGTCGCCGATTTCTAACGGGGATGCGAGACCATCCAGGGTTACGCGACAAAATCACCGCTTCCGGACGGGCAGGATCGTCCGCCGCCGTCATGGCAGGCGGACACCCGCCATCCACGCCCCACCGTTATCGCCGGGCGTGACACGGTGCCCCACACAGACACGGATGTTCGCGGGCGACGCCGGGCCAAAACCCGGCGTCGCCGCCTAACCGCCCTTCACCCATGACCCGAGACACCCCCCGCGCCGCCATCGTCGGCATCGCCGGACCAACCCTGCGCGCCGACGAAGCCGCCTTGTTCCGGGCCTTCCCCCCCGCCGGCATCATCCTGTTCGCCCGCAACATCCAGGACCCGGCCCAACTCGCCACCCTGATCGCCGCACTTCGAAAAACCCTGCCGCCCGGCGCCGATATCATGGTCGACCAGGAGGGCGGCCGAGTCGCCCGCCTGAAACCGTCCCACTGGCACGCCCACCCGCCCGCCGCGACCATCGGCCGCCTGTTCCAGGCCAACCCGGCCGCCGGCCTGCGCGCCGCCTGGCTGACCGGCGCCCTGATCGGCCTCGATTGCCGCGCCGCCGGCTTCACCATCGCCGCCGCCCCCGTGCTGGACATCGCCATCCCCGGCGCTCACATCGTCATCGGCGACCGAGCCTTCACCCAGCACCCCGCCGACGTCGCCCGGCTGGGCCGGACCATGGCCAACGGCCTGCTCGCCGCCGGCGTGCTGCCGGTGGGAAAACACGCCCCCGGACACGGCCGCACCCGCGTCGACAGCCATCTCCATTTACCGAAAGTGACCATCGCCGACCTGACCGATGATATCCGCCCTTTCGCCCTGAACGCCGACCTGCCATGGATGATGACGGCCCATATAGTCTATGACGCCCTCGATCCCCATCTTCCGGCAACCCTGTCTGCCGAGGTCATCGGGACCGTCATCCGCGGGCAGATCGGCTTTGAAGGAGTTCTGGTGACCGACGACCTGGCGATGAAGGCGCTTTCCGGCCCCCCGGCGGACCTCGCGGTCCAGGCGCTGGCAGCCGGCTGCGATATCGCACTGTACTGCGGCGGCGACTTCGCCCACACGCAGGCTGTGCTCCACGCCTGCCCCCCCCTTACCCCCACCACCACCCGCCGCCTTCAAGCCGCTCGGTCTGCCGCCGCCAACCGCCGCCAAACCCTGCATCCCGCCCAGCTACAGGCCGAACGGGAGCAACTGCTGGCGTGAACCACTTCCTGTTCGACCTCGCGCTGGCCGTCATCCCGGTGGTCCTGGCGATCACCCTGCATGAGGCAGCGCATGGCTACGCCGCCCTCGCCCTCGGCGACACCACCGCACGCGATGCCGGCCGCCTGTCGCTCAACCCGATCCGCCACATCGACCGCGTCGGCACCATCCTGCTGCCCGGCTTCCTGCTGGTCACCCAACTGCTGTTCCCGCCGCACAAGGTCTACTTCATGTTCGGCTGGGCCAAGCCGGTCCCGGTGGGCGCCTGGAAGTTCAAGGACCCCCGCCGAGGCATGGCCCTGGTCGCGATCGCCGGCCCGGCGATGAACTTCTTCCTGGCCTGGCTCGCCGCCCTGGTCATCCCCATGGCCGATTTCCCCACCGGCACCCAGGCGGTGGCGCAGCAGTTCCTGCTCTATTTCATGCTCTCCAACCTCGTCCTCGGCCTGTTCAACCTGCTGCCCATCCCGCCGCTGGACGGCGGCCGCATCGCCGTCGGCCTGCTCCCGCTCGAACTGGCGAAAATCTGGGCCAGGCTGGAGAAACTCGGCATCCTCGTCGTCCTTCTGGCCATCTTCGTCCTGCCCCGTCTGCTCGGTTTCGACCCGGTGAGTGAGGCCCTCGGCCGCATCCTGCCCTGGGCATTCCGGACCCTGTTCTGGCTGGCCGGCCGCAACACCGGTGGCGTCGATGGAAACTTCATCTGACACGCCCGCCTCGGACAACCTCGTCCTCCGCCTGGAGGGCTTCGAGGGCCCGATGGACCTCCTGCTCGACCTCGCCCGCTCGCAAAAAGTCGATCTGGCGAAAATCTCCATCCTCTCGCTGGTCGACCAATACCTGGCAGTGATCGAGGGCGCCCGCCGCGTCCGCCTGGAACTGGCCGCCGACTGGCTGGTGATGGCTGCCTGGCTGACCTGGCTGAAATCCCGCCTTCTCGTCCCCGCCGCGGCCGACGACCTCGAATCCGGCGAGATGGCCGCCGAGGCCCTCGCCGAACGCCTGCGCGAGATGAACGTCATCCGCACCCTCGCCGCCTGGCTCGCCGCCCGTCCGGTCCTCGGCCAGGACGTATTCGCCCGCGGCGCGCCGGAAACCCACTACGAATACGACCGCTCCCGCATCATCATAGAGGCCGGCCCGTTCGTCCGAGCCTATCTGGACGCCATCCGCCGCGGCACGAAAACCGCCCACTACACCCCAAGGGCGCTGACCTTGTGGACCGTGCAGGACGCGCTGCGCCGCCTCGCCGACCTCGTTGGCACCCTGCCGGACTGGACCACGCTGGAGCAGTTTCTCCCCGACCACATGGACAGCCCCACCGAACGCCGGGCCGCCTTGTCGAGCACTCTGCTCGCCAGCCTGGAGATGGCCCGCAACGGCACCGTCCGCCTGCGCCAGGAGGAGCCCTTCGCACCGATTCTGGTGCGCGGTGGCGGAGGTGATGTAGACCGGGGATCATGAGCGACGACCCACACCAGCCACCCGCCCCCAAGGCGCCCGAAACGCCGGCACCCGAAACAGCAGAATCCACGGTTGAATCCCCGACGGCCGGTATTCCGCTGACCGACGTCTCAGCGGCCGAATCCCCGGTGAAGGAAAACGCGGCACCCGAATCCGCCGCGCCCGAAGCACCGGAGCATGAAACCCCAGCACCCGAGACGCCGGTCTCTGAAACCCCAGCGCCCGAAGC
>DATAZJ010000605.1:0-4809 GCA_036272115.1 Rhodopila sp.
GAACTTGGGAGAGGAGGTGGTTACACATAATCCCTCATCACACGGCCGCGCCGCCCAGTTGTGCCGGGGACGCCGTACCGAGCCACCGAAGACGTTGGCGACGATACGCGCCGCCGGACCGGTGCGTATCGTCATGGCCGAGCGGCAGTGTCAGGGTTGGGCGGCCAGTCGTTGGCCGCCAGGTCCGATCAGGCCGGGGTACGGGGCCTTGAATTTGTAGATCGTTCCGCTGACGGCACCTTCCATGAAGATGTACTGGTTGTTCTCGCCGCCGAAGGCGAAATTGGTGGCGGAGGCGTCGCCATTCGGTAACGGCACGTAGCCGATGATGAAGCCGCGCGGGTCATACTCGATGATACCGCCGATGCCGCATTGCGCCCACAGATTGCCGTGGACGTCGTAATGGATTCCGTCAGGGCCGCCGTTGCCGGGATTGTAGCTGCCAGCGGTGGCGAAGAAGAACGTCGTATGTGACGGATCGTTGGCGCACTGGGCGCAGGCGGCATTGGGGCCGCGCAGGAACGAGTAGTACAGCATCCGGTTGCTGGCGTAATCGGCGACGGCCAGGGTGCCGTCATCCGGCGAGACGGCGATGCCGTTGGGGAAACTGCCTGTGGAGATGATGCGCCGGAGAATCCCGTCCTTGGAATATTGATAAACCGCACCGGTTTTGTCCGCGGCGTCGGGGCCGGGCCCGGTGCCCCAGGGATCGGTGAAATAGAGGTTGCCCTCGGCGTCGAAGTCGAGATCGTTTGGACCCTTGAACAATTCGTTGTGGAAGGTGGAGACCAGCGAACTCAGTTTCTTGGTTTGCGGGTCGTAGACCAGGATGCCGAGATGGCGGGTGGTGACGTAGAGCTTGCCATCGTGCCAGCGGGTACCTTGCGGCTCGCAAGCGGGGCCGATATCGCCGGACGGGTTACAGTTGAAGACAGGGACGAGCTTGGCGTCGTGGGTCAGATAGGACACCCAGCCGCTGTCGATCGCTACGAACCAGAAATTACCATCCTTGTCGAAAGCGCCACCCTCGAGGAACTTGCCTTGCGGCTGGTCGTGGATGTCGGCGAACAGGCTGACCGGACCGATACCGGGCGGTGGAGGCGGCAGGCCCCAGGGTTGCACACGTTCCGGCGCCGGCGGGCCGGCGAGCGGGGGTGGCGTGACCGACTGGGATTGCGCCGAGGCGGTTGGAACGGCCGCTGTGGCATTGAAGAATAGCAGCGAAAGAACAGAGATGATGTTTGTCAATTTCGTCGACATAACGATTTCCTCCGATGCGTCGCCCAGTATGTTGTTGGCTTTACTGCGCTTCAGGCATCGGTCGGGCAGTTGAAGTCCGGCGGCAGCGACTGTCAATCGTCGGAACAGGGTCCGTGACTGATGAAAACCTGTCGGACGGAGGTACGAGTTCAGTGGATATTACAGATAGAACTGTTTATCGTGGCCTTGCTAAAAAGGGAGTAAAATCATGAAAACAACGCGAATAACGCGCCGTCATGCCATGCTTGCCGCCGGAGCCGCCGCTCTGCCGTTGGTGCATATCCGAACGGCAGGGGCAGCCGGGAAGCTGGCGGTCGGATTCTGGGATCACTGGGTACCGGACGGCAATGCGATCATGCAAAAGCAGGTGAATGCATGGGCCGATAAAAACAAAGTCGACGTACAAGTAGACTTTATCACCGGCAACGGTAACAAGTTGTTGATGACCGGAGTCGCCGAGGCGCAGGCGAAGACCGGCCACGACATCATGACGTTCCTGAACTGGGACATGTACAATGTCGCGGCATCGCTAGCGCCAGTGGACGACGTCATGGGGCGGCTGATCGCCAAATACGGGGCCAGCAGTGCTACTGCCGAATACTTAGCGAAAGTCAAAGGCCATTGGATGGCGGTGCCGACCAGCAGTGGAGACCAGACGAAGCCCCCGTGCGCGCGTATCAGCCTGATGAAGAAATACGGCTTCGATGTGCAGGCGATGTATCCGGTGAAGCCGGAGATGACGGATGGGGCCAGGAACTGGACCTATGACACGTTCCTGAAAGCGGCGGAGGCGGCGCACAAGGACGGGATGACGTTCGCCCTGGGCCTGGGCAGCGGAACCAACACTGACGGCATCGACCAGGTGGGCGCGATGTTCCGGGCATATGGCGCCGCGCTGATCGACAGCGAGGGCACGGTGCAGGTGAAATCGGAAGCCGTGCACCAAGTGCTGGAATATGCCCAGAAGCTAGTGAAGTTCATCCCGGACGATGCGGTTAGTTTCGATGATGCCTCGAACAACCGAGCGCTGATCTCGGGAAAATCGGCGTTGATCTTCAATCCGCCGTCGGCTTGGGCGGTGGCGAAGCGGGATGCGCCGGCGATCGCGGCGGATTGCTGGACGTTCTCGGCGCCGAGCGGTCCGAAGGGGCGCTATGTTCCCACGGCGACGTTCTTCTGGGGGATCTACAACTTCAGCCAGAACCAGGGTGCGGCGAAGGAATTGATCGAGTACCTGATGCAGCGGGAGCAGGTGGAGGGTCGGACGAATGTGGTGGAAGGCTACGACCTGCCGACTTTCAGCAGCATGAACGACTTCAAAATATGGGAGACGGTCGGGCCGCCCACCGGCACGGTCTACAACTATCCGATCCGGCCGTGGCATGACGCCAAACCGAACATCACGGCTTCGGAGGCGTCGCCGGATATCGCGGTGCAGGTGTACCAGCGGGCGGTTCATACCAACATGCTGGCTCGGTTGAAGAACGGGCAGACGATCCCTCAGGTCGTTGCCTGGGCGCAGGATGAGCTGGAGGGCTTTACCCGCTAATCTCGGCGTGGCCGCCTGTGATCGGGTTCATGGGCGGCCCCGACATTGGTGATCGACAAGCACCCGCCGGCTGTGCTGCGCTGCGCTTGCGGCGCGTGGCCGAGGGAGAAAGTCATGGCGGTGGAAAGCGGCATTACCCGATCGGGCGAAAGCCTGAACAACGTCGTCTGGAACATCCTGGGGCAGACCTACCGGCCGGTGCAGTTGTCAGAGTCCTCGTTCGCGTTCGACACGCTGTTTCCACCCGGCACGTTCGTGCCGCCGCATGTCCATCCCGACCAGGATGAATTCATTCGTGTGCTGGAGGGCGATTTCGCGCTGTGGCTGGATGGTGAGGAACTGACGGCCACGGCGGGCGACCTGATCCGGCTGCCGATGGGGTGCAAGCACGGCATCTTCAATCGCAGCATGGCCGACACGCGGGCGTTGTTCTGGGTGGCTCCCTCGCGCAGCCTGTACGATTTGTTCGTGCGGATCGACCGGGTCGCCGATCCGGCGGAGGTGGTGCGGATCGCCGCCGAACACAACATCCACTTCCTGCCGCCGCCAGGCTGAGCCGTGCGGATCATCATTGCCGGCGGCGGGATCGGCGGCCTGACGCTGGCGCTGATGCTGCACCAGCAGGGGATCGACTGCCGGGTTTATGAGGCGGCGGCCGAGGTGCGACCATTAGGCGTGGGTATCAATGCGCTGCCGCACTCGATCAGGGAGTTGGCGGCGCTAGGGTTGTTGCCTCGGTTGGATGCCATTGCCGTGCGCACCCGGCAACTGACCTATGCCAATCATCTGGGGCAGACGATCTGGTCGGAGCCACGAGGATTGTTCGCTGGGCACGACGTGCCGCAGTTCTCGGTGCATCGGGGGCGGCTGCAGGCGATGCTGTGGCAGGCGGCGAGAGAGCGATTGGGGTCGGAGGGGGTGGTTCGCGGGCGGCGGCTGGTGGGGGCCTCGCAGGAGGCGGACGGGGTAACGGCGGTGTTCCAGCTTCCGGATGGTGGAACGGAGGACGTGACGGGCGAGGCGCTGGTGGGTGCGGATGGGATTCACTCGGCGCTGCGGGCCGTGCTGCATCCGGATGATCCGGGGATACGCTGGAATGGTATCCAGATGTGGCGTGGGGCAGTGGATTGGCCGGCGTTCGATGGCGGCGACAGCATGGTGATCGCCGGCGATGCGGTGGCCAAGCTAGTGCTGTATCCGATCGGGCCGGGCGAGACGGCGGATACGCGGCTGACCAACTGGGTGATCTATGCGCGTGTCGCCGAGGCGGGCGTACCGCCGCCGGAGCGGGAGAACTGGTCTCGCCTGGGGCAGTATGAGTCGTTTCGGTTGTTGGCGGAGCGGTTGCGTCTGCCGTTCATTGATGTCGGGGCACTGATCCGGGGGACGGGGGAGATTTTCGAATATCCAATGTGCGATCGTGACCCCCTGCCCTGGTGGACGCGAGGGCGGATGACTCTGCTGGGTGACGCGGCGCATCCGATGTATCCGGTGGGGTCGAACGGCGCGTCGCAGGCGATCCTGGATGCGCGGTGCCTGTGCGATCTGCTGGGGCGGTATTCGGTGCCGGAAGCGCTGGGTGCCTATGAGGCGGATCGGCTGCCGGCGACGGCCGGCGTGGTGCGATCCAACCGGCTGGGCGGGCCGGAACGGGTGATTGACCTGGTTGCCGCTCGGGCCCCGGAGGGGTTTGGGCGGGTGGCGGATGTGGCCAGCGAGGCGGAACTGGGGGATATCGTCAAGGGGTATGCGCGGGTGGCTGGGTTCAGTGTGGTGCGGTAGGGCGGGATCTGGGCAGGTTGGACCTAATCTTGCTGTGGAAAACTATGTTCGCGTGCTTCTGGTCTTTTGACCTTCGGCCAGGCGATCAGTCTGACCGTCACCGCTGCATCCGCATAATCTGATCCATCGGCATCATGTTGTGATTCAGATGATCCATGATCCACAGCGACCCGGTCAGCAGAAGCAGCACGATCAGCACACCGAATGCCAGCGCCATG
>DATAZJ010000606.1:0-3902 GCA_036272115.1 Rhodopila sp.
TCTGCCCGATAACGAGCTGGGCGCCCGGGCGGCCGCGCTGGGAGCGGCGCCGCTCACGCCCTGGACGGTCGCCAGGCCCCTGCCGCCGGCGCTGATCCTGGGTTTCGCCAACGTCCCCGCCCAGCGGGCGGGCGCGGATGCCGGGCGATTGGCGGAGGCGCTGGCCCTATAGCCAGCGGCCGGCTTCTTCTATATGGACACCACCGCGACGGGACGGCCGCAGGATTGTCCTGGCTGCTCCGTGATATCGCACGCCGACCGCGGGGCGCTCGCCGCCGAACCGGATCGATTGCCGATTTGCCGTTGATACCTTTATTCACGGCGAACTTCGGAGAATTTGTATCTGCTTCCCGCGACTCAGTATGAGGATATGCAAACACGCCGACCCACCTCGTCTGCTTGATACTTGCAATATCCGGTTGTTATTGTGTAGCAGTGTTTGCATGCCAGTTGTAGGCTTGGGAGAAATCGGGATGGGTCGCTTTTCTACATTTATGATTGGCGCCCTGATGGCGGCCGCCCTCCCCGCCGCCGCGATCGGTCAGATCACAAAGTTCGATCACATCGTCATCATCGTCCAGGAAAACCGGACGCCGGACAACCTCTTCCACGGCCTGCAGAAATTCCTGCCGAAGGCCGATATCGCCAACACCGGCCTAGACTCCAAGGGGGAGAGGGTCGTTCTGAAGCCGCTGCCGCTGGCGACACCTTTCGACCTCGGGCATCTGCATGACGCATTCACGACCGAATATGACAACGGGAAAATGGATGGCTGGGACGAGGTGATCTGCGTCAGCCACTGCCCGGCGGAGCATCCGGCAATGCATTACGTGCAGTATCCCGACGTCAAACCCTATTTCGACATGGCCCGCGGCTACGGCTTCGCCAACCGCATGTTCCAGACCAACCAGGGGCCGAGCTTTCCGGCCCATCTGTTCATCTTCTCAGGCACGTCCCAGATCAGCCCCACGAGCATGAAATTCGCGGCCGACAATCCCCAGGGCGTGCCGAATGGCGGCGCCGGCTGCACCGCGGACCCCAAACAGCTGGTCTCGGTCATCGGCCCGAACGGCTTTGACAAGAAGCCGATTTTCCCCTGCTTCGAGCATCAGACGCTGTCGGATCTGCTGGAAAGCCCGCCGAACGATCCGACCCATCCGATCTCCTGGCGATACTACACGATGTCGAAGGAATGGACCGCCCCGGAGGCGATCCGGCACATATGCCAGCCCAAGGGAAATCCCGCCACCTGCACGGGAAAGGATTACCGGAACGGCACCGTGGTCCTGTGGCCGCCGCAGGTCATACAGGACATCCATTTCCATCACCTGCAGTCGGTCAGCTGGGTCATTCCGACCGCCCAGGAATCCGACCACTCGAATGCCACGCTCGGCACCGGCCCGTCCTGGGTCGCCTCCATCGTCAATGCCATCGGCACGAGCGAATACTGGAAGAACACGGTCATCTTCCTGACATGGGACGATTGGGGCGGCTTTTACGACCATGTCAAACCGCCGATCGACACGACCTTCGGCTACTATGAGATGGGCTTCCGCGTGCCGCTGATCGTCATCTCTCCCTACACGCCCAAAGGTTATGTATCCGACGTGCAGCACGATTTCGGCAGCATCCTGCACTTTGTCGAGAAGAGATATAATCTGGGTCTGATTCCGCCGGGCAATTTCGCGGACGCACGGGCCGACGATCTGATGGATTTCTTCGATTTCTCTCAGAAGCCGCGGGACTTCGTGCAGATTCAGACGAAAGTCCCTGAATCGACCTTCATGGATCCCAAGCGGCAGATGATCGAGCCGGACGACGATTGAGCGAACGGTGGCACGCACAGAAGAAACGACGACGAGCGCTTACAGGTACCCGACGAGGTCATGAGATGAATTGTGCAATTCTGAGCCGGTCATTGGGCGCGTTGGCGATCGCCTTTATGACGCAATGGATATCGATGGCGGCCCACGCGTCCTCGCTGAGCACGGTCTATTCCTTTTGCGACAATATCAGGTGCAAGAACGGCGTCGCGCCCGCCGGCCGGCTGATGCGCTATGGCAGCAGCGCCCAGTTCTACGGCACCACCGCCGCGGTCACGGTGGCGGACCGGGGCACGGTGTTCCGCGTCGGCATTCACGGCAGCTTCAGGTCCCTCATCAAGTTCTGCTCGAAAGTGGACTGCACCGATGGCGACACGGCCGGCCATTACCTGGCCGAATCGCCCGACGGGTATGTCTACGGAACGACGCAAAGAGGCGGCGGAAGCGGCAACGGCGGAACCTTGTTCAAGATATCGCCGAAGGACGAGTTCAGCACCGCCTATACGTTCTGCTCGAAGGACCTTTGTCTTGACGGCTCGTCGCCGGTGGGGGTCACGTTCGACAGCGCCGGCAACATGTTCGGAACCACGATCGCGGGCGGCGCGCACCGCGAAGGAACGCTTTTCGAAATGACCGCCGCCGGCAAGTACAAGGTCATTCATGACTTCTGCGCCCTTGCCATCTGTGCCGACGGGAATCTCCCCGGCGCCGTGACCGCGGTCAGAGACGGCTATCTGTACGGCGTGACGACGACCGGCGGGGCGTCCAACGGGGGCACCATCTTCGCCGTCACGCCGGAAGGACGGTTCGAAACCCTGTATTCCTTCTGCAAGGGGCCGAACTGCCTCGACGGCCAACAGCCCAATCCGGTGCTCGTGGAAGGCCACGACCGGAATATCTACGGGACCACATTGGCCGGCGGCGGGCACGGCCATGGCGTCGTATTTCAGATCACGCCGAGGGGCGAGTACACCATCCTCCATTCCTTCTGCGCCCAGGAGCATTGCGCCGACGGCAACAACGTGCAGGACGGCCTGAGCGTGGCGCAGGACGGCAGCCTCTACGGCACGACCGCCGGCGGCGGGACCAAGAGCGCCGGGACGATCTTCAGGATCACCCCGAAACTCGCCTATTCCGTCGTCTACAATTTTTGCTCGCTCGCCAAATGCAAGGACGGCGCCTCCCCCGAATCGGCGCCGGTCGTCGGCTATCAGGGCCTGCTCTACGGGACGACGAACAAGGGCGGCGAGAACAACACAGGGTCGATCTACCGGTTCACGCCGTAAGCTGAGCGGTACGCTCCACCCCTTCGCCCCGGGAGGCGGGGGCCATCGTCCGCCGCGCTTCGTTATTGCGCGAATGACCGTTCACCTTTACCAATAGCCGCCAACCGCGTGGTTTGAACGAGCGCAGGCTACGAAAATTCACAACAGGGCGCCGGCGTCATCCGTTTGGATGATGTGCCCGGTTGTTTTCGCTGCCAGAAGAGCCCGGCGCCCATGTGGCACGTGGCCATGCGGTGCACGATGAATTTTGCCTCCCGGGTGGAGCAGAGGGGAACTACGGATGAAGTTTTCGATCATTTATGAAGCGCAGATGGTGGACACCTCGCGCGCCAACGAGGCCCAGGTCTTCGCCGACATGGTCGAGCAGTGCGTCCTGGCCGAGGAGATGGGTTTCGACTGCATCTGGTCGGTAGAGCATCACTGCCTGACCCAGTACGCCCACCTGTCCGCGCCGGAGAGCTTTCTGGCCTTCATCGCCGGCCGCACCAAGCGCATCCATGTCGGCCACGGCGTCGTCTGCCTGCCCTTCAAGATGAACCACCCGATCAAGGTTGCCGAGCGTGTCGCCACCCTCGACATCCTGTCGCGCGGCCGCCTGCATTTCGGCGTCGGCAAGGGTGGCACGGTGCAGGAGACCGGCGCGTTCGACACCAAGCTGGAGGACGTGACGCCGCAGGTCGATGAGGCGATGTACCTGATCCCGAAGATGTGGATGCAGGACGAGATCGAGCATCACGGCCTGATCGACATCCCGCCGCGCCCGATCCATCCGAAGCCGTTCCAGGACCCGCAT
>DATAZJ010000607.1:0-6739 GCA_036272115.1 Rhodopila sp.
AGCGCGATCGTGGTTTCGAGCGGGTTGCCAATCGTGTTGGTCAGGAGACCGTTGCCCGAGAGGCGGCCGCTAGGCTCGAGCTCGCGGGTGCCGAGCGGGTGCATGAACAGCAGCACGCCCAGCTCTTCGCATTTCTGCCAGATCGGGTGGAATTTCGGATTGGCGAGGTCCTCGCCGGCGACGCTGCCGGCAATGCCGACACCGCGAAAGCCCAGGTGCTTGACGGCATGCTCGATCTGCTGCGCGGCGAGATCCGGGAATTGCAACGCGGCTGTCGCGAATCCGACAAAGCGGTCGGGATGGCCTGCGCAAAAGCCCGCCAGCTGCTCGTTCTGAATCTTGATCAACTGGTCGGCGTGGTCGCGGTCGGCGCGATACCAGTACGGGTTGATGCTGAGTGCTTCGACATCGATGCCCTGCGCGTCCATCGCGGCGATGCGGGTGCTGGTGTCGGCCATCAGCAGGCCCGGGGCTTCCAGCGGATGGTTGATCAGCGTCGCGGCGGCCGGAACGATGCAATGGGCGTGGACGTCGATGGTCTTGATGCGCTTGCCGTTGATCACGGTTTCGCGGCGGCGTGGTTGCGCGGTTGGCGGCTGGGTAGCGCTGGTTATCGCGCAGCCGACGAACGCGAGCCCGGCCAGGGCGCTGGTAATGATGGGCATGCAGGTTTCTCCCCTTGATGGATTTTTGGATTGTTTGTGTGCCTACTCGAACCGTCCCAACCGCACTGCCGTATGGCCTCGGCTTGGGCGCAGGCTGGGCATCACCAGAAGGCAGTTGTCGTGCGGCGTGCGGATTTCGGTTTCTCCGTCCATCGCGATCAGCGTATCGCGGCGGGGGATGATATCGCCGCCCCGGAAAGTCTGCACAAAGGCGAAGCTGGAGGTCATCGCCGTCACCGCGGTGGTTACCGTTGCGATGCGTGCCGCCGCCGGGGCGGGGACGGGCGGCAGCGGCGCGTCCGGCGCGACGATATCCAGATGCCGCAGCAGGCCGGCCACGCACGCCGCTATGGTATCGATGGTGGCCTGTTCCCAGTGCTGGCCGGCCTCGACCAGACAGGCGGCATAGGGTGTCTCGGCGCTGGAAAACCGGGGAAAGTCGATCAGGCGCCGGCCGTTGACGTGACCATGATCGGCCACCACCAAGGGGGGCGTGCCGATCGCCTTCGCCAGGGATTGTCCCTTGGCCGGGGTGCCGCTGAGGATCAGCGCTTCGGACGGCCACAGCATCGAGTGCAAGTCCAGCAGCACATCGACTGAATCGATAAAATAACGAATCTCCCGAGCCCGGTCGAGTTCGATGGAATGGCGGGGGCCGAGTAGTATGGTTTCGTCCCAGACTCGGTTCATGTCTTCGTCGATGAAGCGCGACGCGGTTGGCCGCAGGGGGTCGAAACGATCGAATGCGGTCAGGTTCAGGAAGCCGAACGATAGTTTTCCGCGTGTGGGCGTCAGGCCGGCCCGCAGCAGGCGATCCAGCACGATGGCGCCGGCGAGTTCGTTGCCGTGCATCAGCGAGAACAGCGCCACGTGGGGCCCCGGCCGGTGCGAGTCCAGCGTCGTGATGCCGGCGATCCCTGTATTGCCGGCCACCCATGGGGAAATATCAGGCCGGCAGATACGGACCTTGAATTCTGGCAGCGCGGCAGGGGTGTGGTGGGAACCCATCGCTTATCTTGGATCAGACCAGCAGCCGGTCCGCAAGACGGCGGATGAATTTATCACACGCGTCCAGTTCGGATTCGGCGATCCATTCGTCCGGCTGATGCGCCTGGGCGATGTCGCCGGGACCGCAGATGATGGTCGGGATGCCGGCATTTTCGTAGAAACCGCCCTCGGTGCCATAGGCGACCTTGCCGGCGCTGTTGGATCCGACGACGTGTTTTACCACGGTGGCGAGTGCGTGATCCGCCTGGAGAGCCATGCCCGGCATTTCCAGTCCGATCTCGTAAGTGAAGCCGCAGTCGGGATGCACGGCCTTCATTGCCGGTTCGATCGTCTCGGCGATCTGCGCTTTCATCCGCTCGAGGTGACGATACGGCGAATCCCCCGGGATCGGCCGCCATTCCATGGTGAATGCGGCGTGTTCAGGAATGATGTTCAGGATGGTGCCGCCTTCGACGGTGCCGACATGAATGGTGGTGTGGGCGGGATCGAAGCCGTCCTCGAACGGGCCCTCAGCGGCCAGGCGGCGGGCTTCGCGAGCGACCCAGGCGATCGCCTCGCCGGCGGCCTGGACGGCGTTGACGCCTTTCGCCGGCTCACTGGAATGGCCTGTCAGGCCACGCACCGCCACGTTGACGTTCAGCTTTCCCTTGTGCGCCAGGATCGGCTTCATGCCGGAGGGCTCGCCGACCACGCAGAGGTCGGGGCGCAGGCCGGACTCCGCCAAATCCTGGATCAGCCGCTTGGCACCGCCGCAGCCGACTTCCTCATCGAAGCTGATGAACAGATGCAGGGGACGAACCAGCTTGCGGGCCTGGAAATCGGGCACCGCTGACAGGCAGGCGGCGACGAAGCCCTTCATGTCGCAGCTTCCGCGGGCGAACAGCTTGCCGTCGCGGCGGCGCAGGGCGAAGGGATCGCCGGTCCACGCCTGGCCGTCCACGGGCACGGTGTCGACATGGCCGCTGAGCGCCAGGCCGCCGGCTTCCTGTGGGCCGATGATGGCGTGAAGATTGGCCTTCTCTCCCGCCGCGTCGGTGCTGACCCGATACGGCACGCCGAGGGCGTCGAGATACGCGCGGATAAAGCCGATCAGCTTCAGGTTCGAATTGCGGCTCGTTGTGTCGAACGCCACCAGCCGCTCCAGCAATTCGGCGGTGGTCATGCGGGTCGCGGCGGTTTGGGAGATATCCATCAACATACTTTATACGGGTCCGCGCGGCCGGCAACCGAGGAGGGATCGAACCGGACGCGAATTGCGGCGAAATCCCGACCCCGTCGATGGATTTCGTGCCCTCACATTCCGGTGAGGCGATGCGGGTGCTAAACGGTATCGGCGTGAAACGTGGAGGGCGATACTTCGTAAAACCCATTCATGTCTGATGTCACAGGCCCAGATCGGTCAGTCCCGGGTGATCCGCCGGGCGCGGCGCATTGGCTGGCCAGTGAAACAGACGGTCCTGCGCCTTGATCGGCAGGTCGTTGATGCTGGCGTGGCGCATGCGCATCAGTCCATGATCGTCGAACTCCCAGTTTTCATTGCCGTAGGAACGGAACCAGTTGCCTGAATCATCGTGGTATTCGTAGGCGAAGCGCACGGCAATGCGGTTGCCGGTGAAAGCCCAGAGTTCCTTGATCAGACGGTAATCCAGCTCCCGATGCCACTTGCGCGTCAGGAATTCGACAATCGCGGCGCGGCCGCGCACGAATTCACTGCGGTTTCGCCAGATGCTGTCCTCGGTGTAGGCCAGGGACACGCGTGCGGGGTCACGGCTGTTCCAGCCGTCCTCGGCGCCGCGCACCTTTTGGCGCGCGGTTTCAAGCGTGAAGGGGGGAAACGGCGGCCGGTCGGTGGACATCGGTGGCTCCTGCCTGACGTTACTTTGTGGCACTGGGATTGGCGTTGCCGATCAGGGATTGTCCCGTCATCTCCTTGGGCTGGGGCAGGCCCATCAGGGCCAGCAGCGTCGGGGCCAGATCGGCCAGCCGCCCGTCATGGATCGCCGTCGCGCCGCCGCCCGTCAGCACGACGGGGACCGGATTGGTGGTGTGCGCGGTGTGCGGGCCGCCGGTTTCCGGGTCCTTCATCAGCTCGCAATTGCCGTGGTCGGCGGTGACCAGCAGTGCGCCGCCCTGGCGCTTGACCGCCTCGGCGATGCGGCCGAGGCCGGCATCGACGGTTTCCACCGCTTTGATCGCGGCGGACAGGATACCGGTATGGCCGACCATGTCGGGGTTGGCGAAGTTCAGCACGATCAGGTCGTATTTCTTGCTGTCGATCGCTTCCACCGCCTTGTCGGTCAGTTCGGGGGCGGACATTTCCGGTTGCAGATCATAGGTCGCGACCTTGGGGGACGGAACCATGATGCGGTCCTCGCCGTCGTAAAGCGTCTCCCGGCCGCCATTCAGAAAGTAGGTGACATGGGGGAATTTCTCGGTTTCCGCCATGCGGAGTTGCGCCTTGCCGGCGTTGGCGACGACCTCGCCCAGGATGTTGGACAGGTGATCCGGGGCAAACAGCACACCGAGGAAGGGTGCCAGTGCGTCGGAATAGCGGGTCATCCCGACGGCGGCGGCGAATTTCAGGACGTGCTTGCGCGGGAAGCCGTCGAACGCCGGGTCCAGCAATGCGCCGAGGATTTCCCGCACCCGGTCGGCCCGGAAATTGAAGCACAGGATGGCGTCGCCGTCCTTCATCCCGGCATAGTCGCCGATGACCGAGGCCGGCACGAACTCATCGAATTTCTTCGCGGCGTAGGCGGCCTGGATGGCAGCTTCGGGGGAGGCGGCGTGGGCGCCATCGGCGTCGGCGATGGCTGCGTAGGCCTGGGACACGCGGTCCCAACGCTTGTCGCGGTCCATGGCGAAGTAGCGGCCGATGACGGTGGCTATGGGGATGTCTTTGGGCAGCGCGGCTTGCAGGCGCTTCAAATCCTCTGCCGCGGACTGCGGCGGGGTGTCGCGGCCGTCGGTGATGGCGTGGACCACGGTCTTGCAGCCGGCCTTGTGCAGGTATCCCGCCAGGGCGGCGGCGTGGTCCTGGTGCGAATGCACGCCGCCGGGCGAGACCAGGCCGATCAGGTGGCAGGTGCCGCCGGTCTGCTTCAGCGCATCGGTCAGGGCGATGAAGGCGGAGGCCTTGGCGATACTGCCGTCGGCCACCGCGTCGCCGATACGCACCAGTTCCTGTTTCACCACCCGGCCGGCGCCGATGTTCAGGTGGCCGACCTCGGAATTGCCCATCTGGCCACCGGGCAGACCGACATCCTGGCCGGAGGTGTGGAGGAAGGCATGCGGGCCACCGTCCCACAGACCGGTGAATGTCGGCGTCCTCGCCTGGCGGACGGCGTTGTCCGCGCTGTCCTCACGCCAGCCGAAGCCGTCGAGGATCACCAGCATCACCGGTCGGATCGTCATTGTCTGTCCCTATCGTCTGCCTGATACCCTAAGTGCTGCGTAGCGCCCAAGGTTGCGGCGGACAAGCGGGCTGGCTACTTCACGCCCAGCGCCGCGAGCCCGCCTTTGCAGGTCGCGGCGTCCTGGGTGAAAATTCCACCGCTGCAACCGATCGCGCCCACAAGCTTGCCGTCCACAACGATCGGGAATCCGCCTTCGCTGGCGACGCCGCCGCTGAGCGCCAGCAGACTGAGGCCGTTCGCCCCGCCGCCGTTGACCGCGGTCTGGAACACACCGGATGGCCGGCGGAACAGCGCGGCGGTGCGGGCCTTGCCCTGGGCGATGGCGATGGAGGCATACTGGGTGCCGTCCATGGTGGCCTCGGCGACCATGTTGGCGGCCGGATCGAGAACGGTGATCGCCATTTTCCAGTTATGCTTCTTAGCTTCGGCTTCCGCCCCCGCGATTGCTTTCTGCGCCGTTTCCAGATTGATCGGCGTGCCATACGGAATGTCGAACGGCATGGCTTCCGGCACCGCGGCCGGCGCGGGAGCCTGGGCATGGGCCAAAGGCACGGCGAGCAGAGTTGTGGCGATGATTGCGGCGACGATGCGCATTGATGAAAGCCTCCCGTTTGTTTCGTCCGCTTCAGTGGCGGTAGCGTTTCGTACGTCCGAAACGGTTCCCCGGCAATATGCCCCGTCTGGCGCCGAAACCTTGACCGGTGCGCCGCTCGGGTCTCCCATAATACCCGGGAAGAGCAAAATCGGGAGTGAACCATGTATGAAACGGTGATCCGAGGCGGCACCATCGTCGATGGGACCGGCAAACCCGGCTATACCGGCGATGTCGCGCTGGATGGCGGGATAATCGCTCAGGTGGGCGGCAAGGCCGGCCCGGGCAAGCGGGAAATCGATGCCAATGGCCTGCTGGTCACGCCCGGCTGGGTCGATGTCCACACCCATTATGACGGCCAGGCGACATGGGATTCGGAATTGGCGCCGTCGTCCTGGCATGGCGTGACGACGATCCTGTTCGGCAATTGCGGTGTCGGTTTCGCCCCGGTGCGCAACGATGACCACTCCGCCCTGATCGGCATGATGGAATCGATCGAGGAAATCCCCGGCATCACTCTGGCCGACGGCCTGAAATGGAACTGGGAAACGTTCCCGCAATACCTCGATGCGCTGGACCAGATGCCGCGTGCGATCGATATCGCCGCGCAAATTCCGCACCATCCGCTGCGCGTCTATGTGATGGGGGACCGGGCGATCAATCGCGAGCCGGCGACGGCGGATGACATCGTGGCGATGCGCGATGCGGTCCGAGCGGGCCTGGAGGCGGGTGCGTTCGGCTTCACCACGTCGCGCACCAATTCGCACAAGACGCCCACCGGCGACATGGTGCCCGGACGATACTCCGAGGTCGACGAACTGCTGGGGATCGGGTCGGCGTTCAAGGGACTGAACTACGGCGCGTTCGGCGTGAACAGCGACTTCGACAACGAAGCCGAAGAACTGAAATGGATGACCAAGCTGGGGCAGGAGACCGGCCGTCCGGTGTGGTTCCTGCTGACCGACCGTCCCACCGACAAAATCCGCTGGCAGCGTCTGATGGATGGCGTCCACAAGGCTCGGTCTGCTGGCGCAATGGTCACCGCGCAAATCGCCGGC
>DATAZJ010000608.1:0-20009 GCA_036272115.1 Rhodopila sp.
CCGAGCGGCCAGGACAAGGCGTAGCGCATCGATCAGTCCAGCTGGTACAGGGCCTTGGCGTTGTCGCGATAGATCTTGCGCTTCCAATCGTCGGGCAGCGGGATCTTGAAGGCGTAGCGCGGGTCGTCCTGGTCCCAATGCGGGTAGTCGGTCGAAAACATCACCCGGTCCGGCCCGATCCATTCCAGGATCGACAGCATGTCCTGCGGCCGCTCCGGCTCCTCGATCGGCTGGGTGGTGACCCAGATATGCTCGTGGACGTACTCGGAGGGGGAGCGCTTCAGGTGCGGGACTTCCGCCTTCAGGCGCTTCCAGTGCTTGTCGAGGCGCCAGCACAGGGCGGGCAGCCAGGCGAAACCGCCCTCCACCAGGACGATCTTGAGGTTGGGGATTTGTTCGAACACGCCCTCACAGACCAGGCTGGTGACCAGGGTCTGCATGGTCTGGATGTAGGAGGGATGTTCCTCATGATAGAAGGACGGCCAGCCGCCGCCGGTGGAGGCGTGGCCGCTGGTGCCGCCCAGATGCAGGGAAACCGGGAAATTGTTGGCGGCGCAGGCTTGCAGGATCGGCCAGTAGCGGCGGCGGCCGAGCGGTTCGAGGCCGCGCGGGGGTACGTTGACCTGGGCGAAGCGGCGGTCGCCGGCGCGCTTCTCGATTTCGGCGATGGCGGCTTCGGTGTGCTCGATGTTGACCTGGATGGCGCCCAGCAGGCGAGGATCGGGGTCGCACCAATGGGCGAGCTGCCATTCGTTGACGGCGGTGGCCATGGCGGCGCCGAATTCGACGTTGCGCTCACCCGGGCCGCCGCCGACCAGCGGGGCGAGCAGGCCGTAGGCGACGTCGAACAGGTCGAGAAGCTGTTCCTGCATCATCGGCAGGTCGGAGCCCGGGGCGTTGCCGGTTTTGGGCCATGAGTCCATGCGCATGCCGTTGCCGGGGGACATGCGGGGATACATCGAGGTTTTCGCGAGGCCCTGGCGGGGGCGGACGCCGATGGTGTTCTTGTGGTCCAGCCAGCGCTTGGACAGGAACGGGTCGAAGTCGTTGGGGCCTTTGACGTAGGGATGCACGTCGCAGTCGATGAAGCCCATGTGGCTTTGCGCGGGGCGGTCGGACCCGGGCGACGGGGCGGCTTTGCGATCCAGGACGGTCATGTTCATCACAGCGTCTCCTTCATGCGGGGATAGGTTTCCAGCGGGTTTTCGACACAGATCTTGTGGGTCAGTTCGGCGGACAGGCCGGACGGCAGCGCGTCGTCGCCGTCGAAATGCCAGTGCGGATAGTCGGAGGAAAACAGCAGCATGCGGTCGGAGCCCAGTTGTTCCAGCAGCGTGTGCAGTTGCTGTTCGGTGGGTGGGGCGTCGAACGGCTGCATGGTCAGGCGGACGTGGTTGCGGACGGTTTCCGTCGGCTGTTCTTCCAGCCAGGGGACCTCCGACCGGACGCCGCGCCAGGTCTTGTCGAGGCGCCACAGCGAGGACGGCAGCCAGGTGACGCCGGATTCGATCAGCACGACCTTGAGGTCGGGGAATTTCACGAAGACGCCCTCGCTGACCAGGCTGTTCAGCGCGCCCTGGAAGCCCTGCGCCTGGGAGACGTAGTCCTCCAGGTAGTAGGACGGCCAGCCCAGGGCGCTGGGCGGATGGCGGAAGCTGCTGCCGGCGTGGATGCCGATGGGCAGGCCATGTTGTTGCGCGGCTTGGTAGATGGGCCAGTTCTGGCGGCGGCCGAGGGGGAGTTCGGTCATCGCGAGGAGGAGGACCTGGACGAATCTTGGGTCGGGGGCGAGGCGGTTGATTTCCTCGACGGCGAGGTCTGCGCTGTGCGGCGGGACGACGATGGAGGCGCGCAGGCGGGGGTCTCGGTCGAGCCACTCGGCCTTGATCCAGTTGTTGATGGCGCGGCAGAAGGCGGCGGAGAGGTCCTCGCTGAGCATGACCTGGGCGCCGTGGACGACGTTGCAGATGGCGTGGGCGGGGCGCAGGCGGTCGAGCAGATGGGCTTGCAGGGCGGGCAGGCTGCTGCCGGGCGGGCCGGAGGGGAGGTGCCAGTCGGGGCGGCCGTTGATCGGGGCGTTGGCGGGGTAGCTGCTGGGCTCGAAGTTTTCACGCTCCAGGCCGCGGCGCAGCACGTGCTCACGCCAGTAGTCGTCGAAGTAGGGCAGCAGCACGCGGGTGGCCGGCAGGGCTGGATGGATGTCGCAGTCGATGGCGCCGGTCAGGTGGTCACGGTTCATGGGCGGTGGTATCGCCTTCGTTTACTGTGTGCGACGGTAGGGGATGGCGGTTGCGGTGTAAACGTTTGGCGCGTGGTTGGGTTGAACCGCGGCTACAAATGAGGTGAGCCATGTTGATTACAGCCCGAAAGCCTGGAACCCCGGGCGAAATCCTGGTTGAGGAATTCATGCGGCCGATGGGTCTGACGCAGGCCGCGCTCGCCGATGCGATGGGTGTCCTGCCCGAGCACGTCAACAAACTTTGCAACGATCACCGCGCCGTGACCGAGCGGACCGCACTGATCCTCGGCCGTGTGTTCGGCAACAGCGCGGAATTCTGGCTGAACATCCAGCGACGCAATGATTTGTGGGAGGCAAGGCAACGATCATGACCCAGGAATCGATCGAGGCGGTGATTGTGCCGCGCGCCCATGATGTCGGCGGGTTCGAGGTTCATCGCGCCCTGCCCGCCCGGGAAAAGCAGATGATCGGGCCGTTTATCTTCTTCGATCAGATGGGACCGGGGGAGTTCCTGACCGGCAAGGGGTTGGACGTCCGGCCGCATCCGCATATCGGCCTGGCGACGGTGACGTATCTGTTCGAGGGCTCGATCCTGCATCGCGACAGTCTGGGTACGCAGTTGCCGATCGTGCCGGGCGATGTGAACTGGATGACGGCCGGTAGCGGCATCGCGCACTCGGAGCGAACCGACGCGGGTTTGCGTGGTCATGCCAACCGGTTGTTCGGAATACAGTCCTGGGCGGCGCTGCCGAAGGCGATGGAGGAGACGCCGGCGGCGTTCGTGCATCATGCCGCGGAATCGCTGCCGGTGCTGGCGGATGGCGGGGTGCATTTGCGGCTGATCGCCGGTGAGGGGTGGGGAATCCGGTCGCCGGTGCAGACGCACTGGCCGCTGTTCTATGCCGATGCCACGCTGGCGGCGGGGGCGGTGTTGCCGCTGCCGGATCAGCATGAGGAACGCGGCGTTTACCTTGTCTCCGGTGCGGTGGACGTGGCCGGGACGCGCTTCGAGGCGGGGCGGATGCTGCTGTTCCGAGCGGGCGATCGGCTGGAGGTGCGGGCCGGTGAATCTGGTGCGCGGCTGTTGCTGCTTGGGGGCGCGGTCATGGACGGGCCACGGCATATCTTCTGGAATTTCGTTTCGTCTTCGCGGGAACGGATCGAGCAGGCCAAGGCGGATTGGAAGGCGAAGCGTTTCGGGACGGTGGCCGGCGACGAGAAAGAATTCATTCCGTTGCCGGAGATACAGGTGCGGGGATAATGGCACACGCACGTCACAGAGTATGGGCACCTGTCCCACCCAAGCCGGTGTCCCCGGATGCAACCGAGAAGACGGCAATCATCGATGCCTGCGAAACCTTCATTGCCACTGTCCTGAAACCGCGCTTCCTGCCGTCGATCGAGCCGACCGAATTCCACTACATGGTTGACATCCACGGTGAGTGGCGGGCCGGACGCTATCGTTTCATGCGTCGATACCGCTCCGGCTTCCCGGAAAACACCGGAATGGAATTCGATGCACCGTTTGCCCGCATCGACCGCATGGGGCCAGACCGGTTCGACATTTATTGGATGCGGCACACCGGAACCTGGTACCGACTGCATACCGGCAAGACATTCGCTGAAACGCTCCATATTCTGGAGACGGACGGGGTCCTGTTCCCGTATTGATCGCTGCCCGGCCACAAATCGAGGCCCCTGGCGCAACCCCAGCAATCGGTTAGACTCACCCTCAACGCCTCGATAGCAGGCTTGGGGGAAGCGGATTGGCGACATTGGAACTGCGCGATCTACGCAAGAATTTCGGTCCCGTGGAGGTCGTGCCCGGCGTCAACCTGGACGTTTCGGAGCATGAGTTCGTCGTGCTCGTTGGGCCGAGCGGCTGTGGGAAAAGCACCATTCTGCGGATGATCGCGGGGCTGGAGGAACCGACCTCCGGCGACATCGTGATTGACGGCGCGGTGGTGACGCAGCGCGAGCCGAAGGATCGGGACATCGCCATGGTGTTCCAGGACTACGCGCTGTACCCGCACATGACGGTGTCCGAGAACATGGCGTTCGCGCTGCGCTACCGGCATGTGAAGCGGGCCGATATAAGCCGGCGGGTGGCCGAGGTTGCCCGCATGCTGGAAATCGAGCCGCTGTTGCAACGCACGCCTCGGCAGTTGTCCGGGGGGCAGCGGCAGCGGGTGGCGATGGGACGGGCGATTGTGCGCGATCCGAAACTATTTCTGTTCGATGAGCCGCTGTCGAACCTGGATGCCAAGCTGCGGGTGCAGATGCGCACCGAACTGCGCAAGTTGCGCGATGCGGTGCCGACGACGACGATCTATGTGACGCACGACCAGGTGGAGGCGATGACGCTGGCCGATCGGATCGTCATCTTGAACCATGGCCGGATCGAACAGATCGGCTCACCGGAAGATGTTTACGAGACGCCGGCGACGGCGTTCGTGGCCGGGTTTATTGGCGCACCGGCGATGAATTTGCTGCCCGCGGTGCTGGAGCAGCGGCAGTTGCGGCTGGAAGACGGGACTGTACTCCCCTGCCCTCGCGACGGCGCGCTTGATGTGCTGTGTGGCATACGGCCGGAAAACCTGATCTGGAGCGCGGCGCCGTCCGGTCCTTGTCTGCATGGCATCGCGCTGACGGTCGAGCCGCTGGGGGCGGACACGCTGGTCACGTTCCTTGTGGGGACTACGGAAATCGCCGCGCGGCTGCCGCCTCGGACGGTGCGGCGGGCGGGGGAGAGGCTGACGTTGATGCTCGATCCGGCCGGCGTGCATGTGTTCGACCGAGCGAATGGACGGCGGATGTAGGGGGAAGCGATGGGATTGACGTTGGAGCGGCTGGACCACGTGGTGATCAACTGCCGTGACGCGGAGGTGACCGCATCGTGGTATCAGCGCGTGCTGGGCATGTCGCGGGAGGTGTTTGGCCCCGATGGGCGCACCTGCCTGAAGTTCGGCAACCAGAAATTCAACGTGCGGCCAACCGGGGCGGCGAACTGGGCGACCGCCGATGCGGATCAGCCGGGATCGCTGGATTTGTGTTTCGTTACGACGGTGCCTATGGCGGAGGTCGTTGCGCATCTTCAGGCTTGTGGGGTGACGATCCTGAAAGGCCCCATCCCGCAGTTTGGCGCGATCGGGATGCTGACATCGGTGTATTTCCACGATCCGGACAAGAATCTGCTGGAAATCGGCAGCTATCAAGGGGAGGCATAATATGAAACGACGGACATTCCTGGCCGCCACCGCGGCCACGGCCCTGGCCACGCCTTCCATCGCACAGAGCAGCAAGAAGCTGACGTTCCTGAGCTGGAACATTGTCGATCAGGCGGATTTGTTCAAGACCTGGTTTGCCGAATTCGGCAAGCTGCATCCTGGGGTGGAGATCGAATGGCTCGACAAGAAAGGGCCCGATCTGCCGCCATTCTATCAGACGCAACTTGCCGCGGGGACGCCGCCCGATGTGGTCGATCTGCAAGGCGGGATTGGTGTCGAATATGCGGCGCAGGGGGCGCTGCTCGATCTGACTCCGTATTTGAAGGCCCATCCGGATGTGAAGGCTCGGTTTAACGCGGATTATTTGGGCAACTGGGTTTGGGAGGGCAAGAACTGGCTGGTGCCATTCTATGTCGCGAAGACGCTGCTGTTCTATAACAAGACGCTGTTCAAGAAAGCCGGGCTGGACGGACCGGCGGCGAGTTTCGATGAGTTGCTGTCGCATGCAGGGAAAATCGGCGCCGGCGGGGGCGATCAGACCGGATTCCTGACGCTGAATTTCGACTGGCTCTACTGGGCGCTGTTCCGGATGAACGACGTCGAATTGCTGACGCCCGATCTGAAGCAGCCGGCGTTCGATACGCCGAAGATGATCGATACGCTCGATCGTCTGGCGAAAGCCACAGCCGGCACCGCGATCAACAAGATATCGTGGACAGGGCGATGGGTGGAACCGCTGGGTGCGTTCGCCTCGGGACAGGTGGGGATGCTGAATGCCCATTCCTCGGCGTATTTCTTCCTGAAGGGCCAGGGAGCCTGGATCAATCCCGATACGCTGGGGATCGCCGAGCTGCCGGGCAATTGGTCGGTGCCGACGCTGCATGGGTATGGGATTTCGAAGGGCACGAAAGACCCCGATCTGGCCTGGGCTTTCGTGGAATTCTGCACGGCGAAGAAGCAGGCGCAGGAGATGGCGGACAACCGGCGCATCCTGACCGGCTATACCGATGTGGACAACGTGTTGATGGCGCGCGTGCAGAAGGAAGAGCCGCTGGCCTACGCGGTGCTGAAAACTCAGCTTGAGCACACCGACAAACTGTGCGGCAACTGGCCGCTGCCGAGCGACAGCCGGGTCAAGGATGCGTTTTACCCTGAGCTGCAGAATGCGTTGCTGGGGCGTAAGGACCCCAAGACGGCGATGAAAGAGGCGAGCCGAAAGGTCGCTCGGGAATTGAGGCGCACATGAGGTCCAGACGGCGGGCGATGGTCGTCGCCTGCTTCCTGGCGCCGGCGTTGCTGATCTTTATCGTCTACCGCATCCTGCCGCTGGTGTGGAACATCGTGCTGTCGTTCGAGTATTGGTCGCCGCTGCACCCGGCGACCTGGGCCGGCCTGGATAACTACCAGGAGATGTTGCTGGACGACGACGTGTTCTGGCAGGCGCTGTGGAACACATTGATCTTCCTGGGGTCACAACCTGTTGCCATCGCCATGGCGCTGGGGATCGCGTTGCTGGTGAACAGCGATCTGAAGGGTGCCAGTGTCTATCGCACCATTGTCTTTTTGTCGTACCCGCTGATGACCGTTGCGGTCGCAATTATCTGGCACTGGATGTATAATGAGCGCGGCGGGCTGATCAACTACGCGCTGCGGCAGTTGGGGATTATCCATCAGCCGATCGCGTTCCTCGATTCGTTCGCCTGGGCGCTGCCCAGTACCATCGTCGCCAATACGTGGCAGGTGCTGGGGTTTTTCATGATCGTGCTGTTGTCCGGTTTGCAGAACATTCCGCCCCATCTGTACGAAGCCGCCCGAGTCGATGGTGCGCCGGCATGGGCTCGGTTTTTCCGTATTACGCTGCCGATGTTGCGGCCTTCGATCTTCCTGTGTCTGGTGATCGGCATGCTGAATTCATTTTCCGCCTTCGATCTGATCTATGTGATGACCAATGGCGGGCCCGGTCATGCGACCGAGTTGCTGATTACGTATATCTATAAGGAAGGGTTTGTCTCCACGCGCTTCGACTATGCGGCGGCGCTGACCGTTGCGCAGTTCGCGATACTGCTGTTGCTGACCTGGATCGCACACCGAGCGGTCGGGGGGAATGCGGGGGCGATCGAATGAGGAAGATGTGGTGGCGGCATGCGGCGCTGATCGTGATCTCGATTATCATGCTGGCGCCGTTCTATTGGCTGCTAAAGACGGCGGTGACCAGTGAGAATATCTATGAGTATCCGCCGCATCTGCTGCCGGTGCGGCCGCAGCTTTTTAATTTCGTTGACGTTTGGTACCTGATTCCGTTTCCTCGGTATCTGTTCAATAGCATCGTGGTGTCGCTGATCGCGGTGGCGGGGAACCTGGTGCTGAATGCCATGGCCGGGTTCGCCTTGACGCTGCCGTTCGTGGGGCGGCGGTCGGTGATCGTGCTGCTGCTGTCCTGCACGCTGATCCCGTTTCAGGCGACGATTATTCCCGCTTATTTGATTACCGCACATCTAGGGCTGCTGAATTCGTATCTCGGGCTGGCGCTGCCGCTGCTGTCGACCATTGTCTGTATCTTCATTTTCAAGGCCAGCTTTGACGCGGTGCCCCGGTCGCTGATCGATGCCGCTCGGATCGATGGGCTGGGCGAGATGCGGATTCTGCTGCGGGTGATGCTGCCGCTGTCCACACCGGCGATCGCCACGAATATCGTGCTGTCGTTCATCTGGTCGTGGAACAATTTTCTGTGGCCGCTGATCATCACCCGGTCGCAGGACATGCAGACCCTGCCATTGGGATTGGCTCGGTTTTTGTCCTATATGGAGGACACGACCGGCGCGCTGTACGCGTTCGTGGTCATGGTGCTGGCGCCGGGGCTGCTGGTGTTCCTGATGGCGCAATCGGCGTTCATGCGCGGGCTGACGACGGGGGCGACCAAGGGATGAGGTTGCGGCGTGTCCTGCTGAGCCGGTTTTTCATTGTGCCGGCGGTGCTGCTGCTGGGGACCGGTGTCTGGAACGTCTATGTCGCCCGGCATGATCATGGGCTGCTGGAGGGCCGTGTGATCGATGCGGCGGGCAAACCGGTGGCGGGCGCGACGGTGATCCTGTCGGTGCATGATTTCGTGACGCAGGTGGAAAAAGCTCGGACCCGGACGGATGCGACGGGGCAGTTTCGCTTCGATAACAACCCGTCGCACCTGATCCAGTTGCAGGCGCAGGACGGGGCCTTGGCGTCGCCGCGCGTCACGATCCGGCTGTGGTTCCGTAGTCAGGACCGGGTAGTGGCTCAACCGCTGCGGCTTGCACCTCGCGCTTGACTCTGAGGGGTGTTTGGGTGCATTCCTAACGAACGTTCGTTAGGATGTGCCGATGCTGGAAACCTACGGTCCGAAGGAACGCATCAAGCGCGAGGCGATGCGGCTGTTTGTCGAACATGGCACCGATGCCGTGTCCATGCGCGATATTGCCGAGGCGGTGGGCATGAAGGCGCCCAGCCTGTACGCGCATTTCCGTAGCCGGGACGAACTGATCGGCGCGTTGTTCCATGCCAGCTATGCCGCGTATGGCCGCCGGTTGGCCGAGGCGGCTTCGTGCTCCGGCGGGTTCCGGGAGCGGCTGGAGGCCATGGTCCGGGTGGTCTGCGCGCTGCACGCCGAGGACGAACTGCTGTTCGACTTTCTGCTGCTGACGCAGCACGGGTTCCTGCGGCAGGTTCCGCCGACCGAAGACAATCCGGTGGAGGTGATCTGCCGCACGGTGGCCGCGGCGATGGAGGCTGGTGAGATTCCGCCTGGTAATGCCACGCTGATTGCCGGTGCCATGATCGGCATCATCGTGCAGACGGCGACGTTCAAGCTGTACGGCCGGCTGTCCCGGGGATTGGGCGAACTGGCGGATCAGATCGTCGCATTGTGCCTGAAAGTCGTTTCTTGAGCATGAGGTCAGAACCATGTCACTGATAACGTCTCGACGCCTGGGACCGTTGTGCCTGACACAGGCATGCGGGGCGTTCAACGACAACCTGGTCAAGAATGCCATGGTTGTGCTGGCCATTTTCAAGCTGGGTGCGGGTGGCGCGGGGCTGGCGGCGGTGGCGGGGGCCCTGTTTATCGCGCCGTATGCGCTGCTGTCGGCGACAGCGGGCCAACTGGCGGATCGTTTCGACAAGTCTCGGCTGATCCAGGTTACGAAGGCGGCCGAGGTGGCGTTGATGCTGGTCGCGGCCTGGGCGTTCGCCACCGACAGCGTGCCGGGACTGTTGGCGATCCTGTTCTGGCTGGGTGTCCAGGCGACGATGTTCGGGCCGCTGAAATACGGCATCCTGCCGGATCTTCTGCGCGACGAGGAACTGATCGCCGGCAACGGGTTGATCGAGGCATCGACCTTCCTCGCCATCCTGGCCGGCACCGTGGCGGGTGGGGCGTTGGCGCTGCTGGATGGCGGTCCGCTGATCGTTGGCGCGGGCGGTGTCGGCGTGTCGTTGCTGGGGTTGGCGGCGGCGTTTGGGGTGCCTCGGGCGCCGGCGGCCGATGGAACGTTGCGGGTCGGCTGGAATATCGTGCGCGAAACGATGGCGGTTGTGCGTCAGGCCGCGGCGCATCGTTCGGTGTGGCTGTCGATCCTGGGGCTGAGCTGGTTCTGGGCGATTGGTGCGACGTTACTGTCGGAATTTCCCACCGTCACCCGTGACGCGCTGGGGGCGGACGGGCAGGTTGTGACGCTGTTGCTGACCATGTTCGCTGTTGGCGTCGGGATCGGGTCGATGCTGTGCTCGCGGTTGCTGCATGGGGAGGTCAGCGCCCGATACGTGCCGTTCGCGGCGTTCGGTATCACGGTGTTCACCTGGGATTTCGGCGCGACGGTGATCGGCGCGCATGGCTTGACGAGTGTGTCGGCCATCCTGCACGCGGCTTCCGGCTGGCGCATGCTGGCCGATCTGTTGCTGCTGGCGATGTGCGGCGGGCTGTACTCCGTTCCGCTGTATGCCATCGTGCAGGAGCAGTCGGAGCCGTCGCATCGCGCCCGCACCATCGCCGCCAACAACATCATCAATGCCGTGTTCATGGTGGCGGGCGCGGTGTTTGTCGGGGTGTTCTCGGCCTTGCGTGTGTCGTCGCCGCATGTGCTGCAAATCGCCGCGGTGGCGAATTTCCTTGTCGCGGTATGGATCGTCCGGCTGCTGCCGCAGACTGTGTTCCGAGCGGTGTTCCAGTGGTATTTTCGGTTGTTTCATGTGACACGGATCGAGGGGCTGGAGAATCTGACCAGAGCCGGAGAGCGATCGATCCTGGTCATCAACCATTTGTCGTTCCTCGACGGCTGTCTGGTGGCCGCCTTCATTCCCGGCGACATCGTCTTTGCCATCGACACCGAGCAGGCTCGGCGTTTCTGGTTTTTGAAGTATATACTTGATGTTTTTCCAGTGGACCCGACCAATCCGATGGCGATACGGGCGATGGTGAAGGCCGTTCGCGACGGGCGCCGGCTGGCGATCTTTCCGGAGGGGCGCATCACGCTGACCGGTGCGCTGATGAAGATTTACGACGGTCCCGGTCTGATCGCAGACAAGGCGGACGCCGCGATCGTTCCGGTGCGTATTGATGGCCTGCAATTTCACAAGACGTCGCGGATGCAGGGAAAGTTGAAGTTGCGCTGGTTTCCCCGGGTGAGTTTGACGGTGCTGCCGCCGGTACGGCCCGAGGTGCCGGTCACGCTGAAGGGACGGGAACGGCGGGCGGCGCTGGGACGGATCATGCAGGATATCATGACGAACGCATCCTTCCGTCCGGAACGGCTGCGGCACAGCCTGTTCGCGGCCTTGCTGGACGCCAGGGAGCTGTACGACCGGGGCCTGCCGGTCGTCGCCGATATCGTTCCTAATGAAACCGGGGGCGCCACGCTGACGGAACTGCGCTATGGCCGGGTGATCCTGGGCAGCGTGGTGCTGGGGCGCAAATTGGCGGCGTTTACCCGGCCGGGGGAGCATGTGGGTGTGATGCTGCCGAATGCGGTGGGCACGCTGGTGACATTTTTCGCGCTGCAATCGCAGGGCCGGGTGCCGGCGATGATGAATTTTACCACCGGCGCGGATGGCATGCTGTCTTGCTGCGCCGCCGCCGGGATCGAGACGATCCTGACGTCACGCCGAGCGGTGCAGAAGGGCAAGCTGGATCGGCTGGTGGAGGCGGTCGGGGCGAAGGTTCGTTTCGTTTATCTGGAGGATGTGCGGGACTCGATCGGTTTGCTGGACAAGCTGCGCGGGATGCTGGTCGCTCGGCGTGCGGAACGGTTGCCGGGGGCGGCGGTGGATGCCGGGGCAGCGGCGCTGGTGCTGTTCACGTCGGGGTCCGAGGGTACGCCGAAGGGTGTCGTGCATAGTCATCGCGCGCTGCTGGCCAATTGCGCGCAGTTGCGGTCGGTGGTGGATTTCAATCCGTCGGACCGGGTGTTCAACGCGCTGCCGATGTTTCACTCGTTCGGCATGACCGCGACGCTGCTGCCGCTGCTGTACGGCGTGCGGGTGTTCCTGTATCCGTCGCCGTTGCATTACAAGATTGTGCCCGAGATGGTATACGCGGACCAGGCCACCATCATGTTCGGGACCGATACGTTCCTGACTGGATACGCGCGCAAGGGCCATGCGCTCGATCTGCAATCGTTGCGCTACATCTTCGCCGGGGCGGAGAAGGTGCGGCCGGAGACTCGCGCGGCATATATGGAACACTTCAAGAAGCCGGTCTTCGAGGGCTATGGCGCCACCGAGACCGCGCCGGTGCTGGCGCTGAACACCTGGGGCAACGCCAAAGCGGGTTCGGTCGGCCGCCTGTTGCCGGGGATCGAGGCTCGGTTGGAGCCGGTTCCCGGTATCGAGGAAGGCGGCCGGCTGTTCGTGCGTGGGCCGAATGTGATGCTGGGGTATTTGCGGGCCGAGGCGCCTGGGGTGCTGGAGCCGCCGCCGGAGGGATGGTACGATACCGGCGATATCGTTGCGATCGACGATGCCGGTTTCGTGACGATCAAGGGGCGCGCGAAACGGTTCGCCAAGATCGGCGGAGAAATGGTGTCGCTGGCGGCGGCCGAGACGCTGGCCAATGCGGTCTGGCCGGACGCGGTCCATGCGGTGGTTACGGTGGCGGATGCGCGCAAGGGGGAAAGGCTGCTGCTGGTGACGAACCAGGCCGGTGCCGAAGCGCGCGCGCTGCTGGCGGCGGCTCGGGAGCGGGGGCTGACGGAAATCCAGGTGCCTCGGGACGTGATGGTGGTGGATAAGGTGCCGCTGCTGGGGACTGGAAAAATCGACTATCCGGCGGTGGAGTCGATGGCCGGGACGCAGGCGGAACGGGCCGAGGCGGCGGCGTAGCCGGGCTACCGGTCCGTCCTGCGGGGATTTATATCAATCGCCCTTGATGTTGACCCATTCGGCACCGCCGAGCAACCGTCCATGCCTTTGTTTCCGCTTGTAAAAAGCGTGGATGCCGACCTCCGTCGGCATGACGGACGGTCGGCATGACGGGCGGGCGGCATGACGGACGGGCGGCATGACGGACGGGCGGCATGACGGACGGGGTCAACCGAAGAGTCCGCGTCAAACGCCGGTTGGTATTATTCCGGGCGGCGTGTCGTACTAATCCCCTTTGAAAACCGGCTTGCGCTTTTCCAGGAAGGCGTTCACGGCCTCGCGGTGGTCGGCGGTTGCATGTGTCAGCGCTTGCAGGCCGGCGGATAGTTCCAGCAGCGTATCCAGGCGGCTGTGGCGTCCCTCGATCAGCAGGCGCTTGGCCATGCGTACTGCTTGCGGCGGGTTCACCGCGATCCGTCCGGCGAGCGCCTTGGCGGCGTCCAGTAGTTCCGCGTCCGGCACGACGCGGGACACCAGGCCGCAGGCCAGCGCCTCCTGCGCGTTCAGCATGTCTCCGGTGAAGGCCATCTCGCAGGCTTTCGAGTAACCGACGACGCGGGGCAGCAGCCAGGCGCCGCCGTCGCCGGGCACGATGCCGACTTTGACGAAGCTTTCGGCGAAGCGGGCACTTTCGCCTGCCACCCGCATGTCGCACATGCAGGCCAGATCCAGGCCGGCGCCGATTGCCGGTCCGTTGACCGCGGCGATGATCGGGACATCCAGTTTCTCGAACGCCAGGGGAATGCGCTGGATGCCGAACTTGTAATACTGCGTGGTCAGCGCTGGCTTTTCGGCGCGGACCTCGAACGCTTTCTGCATCGCTCGCAGGTCGCCGCCGGAGCTGAACGCCGATCCGGCGCCGGTCAGGATGGCGACGCGCACGGTGCTGTCCTGGTTCAGCCGCTCGATCGCCGCGACGATGGCGTCGACCGTTTCGCGTTCGGAGATCGGGTTGCGCATCGCCGGATCGTTCAGCGTGATAGTAACGATCTGGCCGTCCTGCTGGTACAGAACCTTGTCGGTCATGGTGTGCGTCCTTGTAACGGTTAGCGAAGGCCGAGGCCGCGGGCGATGATGCCGCGGAGGATTTCCCGAGCGCCACCGCGCAGTGAGAATGAGGGGGCGTGCATCATCGTGTGCGCCAGAACGGCGGCGAAGGCCTGGGTGGATTTGGCGTCGGGTTCCTGGTCGACCAGTTGGCGGGCGATCTCGGGGATTTCCTGCTCGACCAGCGCGCCCAGATCCTTGACCAGGGCGGCTTGCAGGGCGGGGTTGTCGCCGTTTTGCAGCATGCCGGCGACGGACAGCGACAGGCGGCGCAGCGTGATGATGTGTGCGGACAGGCGGCCGATGGCGATGGCGCCGGCGTCGGACGGATCGGGGCCGAGCGCGCGCACCAGTTCGACGAACAGCCAGAAGGAGGAGAGGAAGCGTTCGGGGCCGCTGCGTTCGAATGCCAGCTCGCTGGTGACCTGGTTCCAGCCGTCGCCTTCCTTGCCCAGCAGGGCGGTTTCGGGGAGGAACGCGTCCTGGAAGACGACTTCGTTGAAGTGGTGCTCGCCGGTCATGGCGATGATGGGGCGGATGGTGATGCCGGGGGTGTTGTGCAGGTCGACGAGGAACTGGCTGACGCCTCCGTGGCGATCGCCCCCTTTGGCTTCGGCGGAGCCGGTGCGGCAGAACAGGATCATGTAGTGCGATTTGTGGGCGAAACTGGTCCACACCTTGGTGCCGTTGACCAGGTAGCCGCCCTGGACCTTGGCCGCTCGGGTTCGCACCGAGGCGAGGTCGGAGCCGACGTCGGGCTCGCTCATGCCGATGCAGAAGAAGACTTCGCCGGCGGCGATGCGCGGGAGGATCGCTTTCTGGTCCGGCGATCCGACGCGCATGATCAGCGGGCCGGACTGGCGGTCGGCGATCCAGTGCAGGGCGACGGGAGCGCCGGCGGCGAGCATTTCCTCCAGCACGACGTAGCGTTCGAGGGAGGAGCGTTCGTGGCCGCCGTGTTGTTTCGGCCAGGTCATGCCGATCCAGCCGCGCTGGCCCATCTTGCGGCTGAAATCGGCGTCCATGCCGGTCCAGGATTCTGCCCGCTCCACCGGTTTGCGGGCGGTGAGTTCGGTGCGCAGGAAGTCGCGGACCTGTTGGCGGAGGGCGTCGGCTTCTGGGCAGGGTGGCGGCGGTGGGAAGGTGAAGGCGTTCACCGGGGTGTCCTCGGCTGTCGGTTACCAGCCGGTAGCCTGAGGGGCGGAGGGGGTCAAGGGCATCGACGCGGCGGTGTCTTTAGGTCCGACGCGGAATGATCGGATCGTTGAGCACGGTGTAGCGGGCTCTTGTCGTCGTGGCGGGCGCGGGCGGGCGTCCAGGGCTTTGCGCGCCGGTTTTGGAGAAGGCGTGGATGGCGGGCCTGCGCCCGCCATGACGGTATCAGGCAGCCCCTTGTCGTCGTGGCGGGCGCGGGCCCGCTATGACGGTAATAGGCAGCCTCTGCGCGGGCCCGCTGTGACGGTAGCAGGCAGACCCTCGTCGCCAGCGTGCGAAAGACCGTGTCGCTGTCGTGCAACGGCACGCTGCCGACGAAATGGACGAGGTCACGCGGTGACGGCATCGAACGTCTCCCTGGCTGACGCCGCGATCGCGATCAGGCCGGCGCGCGGCGCAGCGGTTGGGAGGTTCGCATCAATCGCCGGGCGATGAAAACCAGCACCAGTGAGGCGGTGACCACGAACACCCAATGGGCAGGCCGCAGGCCTCGGGCGATCGACTCGTTGGCATACAGCACCCGCCAGGGGTTGATCCTTGTGGTCAGGCCGTACCAGCTGAACTCCAGCGCCGCGGTGGCCAGGCCGGAGAGGATGGCCAGGCCGCCGTAGAGCGCCGCGGTGACGGCGATACCTTGCTTGCGCCGCCACGTCTCGGGCACCGAGCGCCAGGCCATCAGCCAGATGAACAGGCCGGAGACGAAGACCGGTTCGGAGACGTTCAGTTTCGACTGGATGTAGTAGTGCAGCAGCGCCACGGCGGCGAACGGGTAGGCCAGGCGATGGAGGCGCTTCCAGTTGCGCCCGAGTTTCTTGACCCAACCGTCGGTGGAGGTGATCGCCAGCGCCAGCAAGACCAGCAAGGTGATGAAGCCGATGGTGAGGTAGAACCGCAGGGCGATTTCCGAGATCACGGTCGGCAACCTGAAGTTCTCGTCGACGATATACAGGGATAGATGCGCCACCGCGTAGCACGCGGCCGCGACGCCGACATTGCGCCGCACCAGCAAAAGCGCCGGCCAGTCCAGCGCTCGGGCGAAGGGGGTGATGGCCAGGGAGATCATGAAGAAGCGGATCGCCCACAGGCCGGTGGCGTGAATGGCCTCCATGACCGGGCGGCCGCCGAGCATGCCTGCTGCCAGCCAATAGGCATACAGCGCGCCGGGAACCAGCAGCGCCACCAGTACAGCCGCCTTGAACGGCAGGAATCTGCCGCGGCGATCCCGCCAGGGTACAGTCATCGATCGTGAACTCCGTTTCGCTTCATGTAGGCAAAGCCGACCCGAATGTCAGGTTAAAGGCCCGCAAGCGTCCGGTTAACTTGCAGGATTCCGCCGGGACGCTCACCATGTCCCGGCGAATGTTACGAACGACGGAGAAGATCAGATGTCTGCCGCGCTGAAAATCCAACCCGACATGTCCGATGCCGAGTGGCATGCCCGCTGCGAGCTCGCGGCGCTTTACCATGTGGTCAACCACCTGGGGTGGACCGACCTGACCAACACCCATATGTCGGCCCGCATCCCGGGTGAGCCGAACCATTTCCTGATCAACAACTACGGTGAGATGTTCGACGAGATCACCGCGTCGTCGCTGGTGAAGATGGACATGGAGGGGAACGTCCTGACGCCGGGCGGCAAATTCAACAACGCCGGCTTCATCATCCACAGCGGCGTCTACAAGGCTCGGCCTGACGCCAACTGCGTGCTGCACACGCATACGCGGGCGGGTGCGGGCGTGTCGCTGCTGCGCAAGGGGCTGCGGCCGATCAGCCAGGACGCGCTGCATGTGATCGACGACATCGTCTATCACGAATACGGCGTGCCGGCGACGGTCGAGGAATGCGATGCGCTGGGGAAGAGCTGCGTCACGGGTAGCTGCGTCGTGCTGCTGAACCACGGCCTACTCACTTTGGGTGAGACCATCCATGGCGCGATGATGCGGTTGTATATGCTGGAGCGCGCCTGTGAGCTGGAACTGATCGCCCGGCAGATGGACGAGCCGCCGGTGGTGATCGACGAATACGTCCAGCGCAAGGCGGCGGAACGGATGAAGAAGATGCGCCCGACCGAAGGCTATGGCCTGAACGAATGGCAGGGTCTGGTGCGCACGGTGGAGCGCAAGGGCGCCGATTTCCGCCGCTGAGGGCTGGTGGTGAAATAGCTGGGTCGTTTGATGCTTGCCGCCGGACTCCGGTCGTCATGGCGGGTGAAGGTTTTTATCCATGCCTTTGTTTTTGTGGGCAAAGGCATGGATGCCGACCTCCGTCGGCATGACGGATGGGGTTGCGGGACGGATGGGGTCGCGTGACGGATGGGGTTGCGTGACGGATGGGGTTGCGTGACTGGGGTCGCGGGACGGATGGGGTCAATTGAGGAGGCTGCAGCAACGCCGGTGGTATTACTTGCGTCAGTCGCCGTTCGGGCATCGGTCCGTGTGCGCGGTGGTTGTGGACTGACGCTAATATCATAGTGGCGTTCTGGTTAACCTGAGGTTCTGCCCCCCCTGCCCCGTGCGGCATGCCCCGTGCGGCGGAAACGGCATGCGCATCCGCTGCACAGTCCTTTCGTGGCGCAGTCGTCTTGCGGCATAGTCCTTTCGAAGTGACCGTGGATCACTTTATTGTCATACCGATCGGATCAGGAACGGGCTATCTGCGCGGGTATGATTCGGACTCCCGCCGACGTCGCTGCGCTGGACCATGGCCAGGCTGCTCATCACGCGTGGTCACGTTCCCAGGTGACGACGTCATCGATGGTGGCAATTTTGCTGTCCACCTTCAATGGCGCGAAATACCTGGGCGACCAACTGTCCAGCTTTACTGCTCAGACTCACAAGGACTGGCGGCTGTACTGGCGTGACGATGGCTCATCGGACGACAGCGCTGCCGTCATGGAGGCGTTTGCCTCGGGGGCGGGTCAAGGGCGATGCCTGCGGCACGACGGGTCGGGGCATTTGGGGGCGGCGGCCAGTTTCCTGGCCCTGCTGGCGATGGCGGTGGCGGGGCCGGCCGCGTATTTCGCGTTTTCAGACCAGGACGACGTGTGGACCCGGGACAAGCTGGCGCATGGGGTGGCAGCGCTGTGCGCACGACCGCCTCAGCAGCCGGCGTTGTATTTCTGTGCCCGGACGCTGGTGAATGAGCGCCTGGTGCCCCTTAAATACGTGCCCCCGCCTGGGCGGACGCCCGGATTTCCGGCGGCGCTGACCCAGAATGTGGCGCCTGGCTGCTGCATGGTCGTCAACCGGGCAGCGGCCGAACTGGTGGGACGATGCCCGGTCGCCGAAGGGACATGGCATGACTGGTGGGCCTACATCGTGGTCGCGGCGAGCGACGGGGTGATCATCGCCGGAGAATCTCCGGATGTCCTGTATCGCCAGCATGGCGGCAACCTGATCGGCGAGTCGCTGGACCGGTGGCACCGTGGACTGGGTGCCCTGCTGCGGGGGAGAGCCACGTTCCTGGCGCTGTTCTGGCGTCATGTGGCCACGATCCGAGCCTGGGATGGGCCGCTGTCCGACCAGACCCGGGCGCGCCTGGCGATCATCGAACGCGCTCGGCGTGGTGGGCTGTCGGACCGCATCAGGGCGCTGCGCATACCCGGCCTTGTGCGGCAGACCCTGTTGGAGACGCAGATTTTCCGGCTTTGGTTCCTATGGGGCTGACGGAGGGGGTGACCCGGGAGCCAGGGCAGCGGCGCAACCGCCGGCCGCACCGTGTGGTGATCGAGACCATGATGCCTAAACGACTTCAGACCAGCCTTACGCAACGCCTGACCGTCGCCGCGCGCGATTTCCTGGCCGATAAGCCGGCGCTGCGGGTCTTCGTGCGCGACGTGCGGACGTGGTTGTGGAGCAGGCGTTCCAGAAGGATCGCAAGGGAAGACCGCGGTTCGTTCAGCCCGCGTGTCACGGCGATCGTGCCGAATTTCAATCATGCCCGATATCTGCCGAAACGGCTCGACAGCATTCTCCAGCAGACCTACGGGGCTGTGGAAATCCTGATCCTCGATGATGCTTCGACGGATGACAGCGCGAACGTGATACGCCGGTATCGCGACGCCCATCCTGACCGTATCCGGGTCCGGTTGAGCGAGGCCAACAGCGGCAATCCATTCCGGCAATGGCAAAAGGGGATAGCGGAGGCGACCGGCGATCTGATCTGGATCTGTGAAAGTGATGACTTCGCCGATACGGAATTCCTCGACCGGCTGGTGTCCGCCTTCCTCGACGAAAGTGTCATGATCGCCTTCGGGTGCATTCAGTTCGCCGACGAGGGCGGCCGTCCCTATCCCGGCCTGGACCAGTACCGGGAGCGCGCCCAGCCCGGGATATGGTCGGCGAAGAATGTGAGGCCGGCCAAGGCGTGGTTCGATACGGCCTTCGGTGTCTCGAACGTCATCGCCAATGTCGGTGGCTGCCTGATCCGCAATCAGCCCATCGAGCCGGAGATCTGGGAAACGGCTGCGACTTATCGCGTCCTGGGGGACTGGTATCTGTATGCCATGCTGTCGCGCGGCGGGCAGATCGCCTATGTGCCGAGCGCGGTTTCGTGGTTTCGTCAGCATCGCGGCAATACATCGGTGTCGGCCTTTGGATCGGCGCAATACTATCGGGAGCATGAGCGGCTGGTCCGCCTGGTTCGGCAACGATGGGGGATACCGGACGCCACCGTGGCGCGATTCGAGGCGAATCTGGCCGCCCAGTTCGACTATGCGAAAGCCGCCGAAGACCTTGGTGCCCTGTCAGGTTATTTCGATCTTGGTTCGGTTCTGGCGGAGGACCGGCGCGCGCGTCACGTCCTGATCGTGTTCCTTGGATTCTTCCTGGGTGGAGGCGAGTTGTTCCCGATTCACCTGGCGAATGAACTGGTGAAAAAGGGTCTGATGGTATCGGTGA
>DATAZJ010000609.1:0-5319 GCA_036272115.1 Rhodopila sp.
AACCTCAGATCCTTCCAGTAATACTGGTCATCCGTCCGCTCCCATCCGGCATAAACATCCTCCCAGCCGCCGCACCCGGAATAAGGTACCATGTTGACGTCGGCGATCGGCTGGCTGACCGGCTGGAATCGAGCGTCGAACGACATGCGGATCTCCCGAGTCAGGTTCGGCAGCGCCTTGTGCACTGTCACATCCTGGAAGATCAGCGCATCACCGGCTTTGAATGCGCCGGTCACCCAGGTGCCCGGGATCGGCACGGCGATGTCCATGCCACCAGCCCCGGACCCGACCCTGGTATCCAAAATCCCCCGCGCGTGTGAACCCGCTGCCACCGCCAACGCACCTTTCTCACGCGGGCAATCACCGAGCGGCATCCACATCGCATAGCTGGTCGCGCCGCCGATATGCACGCGATCCTGGTGGCTGCTGGTGGTGAAGTCGAAGCCGTCTGTCTGCGGAAAAATATTGCGCTGCACAAACATCGGATGCGTCAGCGCCGGTTCGCCAAAGATCCGGCTGAACAGATCGATCACAGCCGGATCGGTGCGCAGCCGATGCAAAGCCTCATCCATCCACAGCCCGCGGAAAACGCGCATATAGCGGTCCTCCGGGTCCTTGCACGCGGCGTCCTGATTGGCGAGCCCATCAGCATCCACCCAACCACCCGCTGCCGCCTTGGCCAGCAACCGCGCGTGCACCGCGTTGATCGCCGACGCCGGCAGCAAGCCGCGGATGAACAGGTACCCATCGCGACCCAACCGCGCACGCAGCGACGGCCCGTCCGTCAACAAATCCGTCGAATCAAGAAAATCAGGATAGGTTTCCATCGCCTCCGCCCTCACCCTCAGCACGTTTTGCAACTATGCGAGCCGGTGGACCGCCACGCAATCGGTCGGTGGAACGCGGATGTACCAAACAGGCAGCCCTTTGCCCCCATCAATAAGACATAGAAACGAGACCGCACCCCCAACCATCCAACCAGGATTTCCCCCCATAACCCTGGTTCATCTGCGGTTCCAAAGTCATTCTTGTTTCATTCCATAGGCGATTGCCCCCGTCCCCCGACCCGTCACGCCATCCCCTCAACCGCCCCATCCTACACCAGCACCACATGCAGCCGCCGAGGCCCATGCGCCCCCAACTCCAGCGCCTGCTCGATATCCGCCGACCGCGACGGCCCCGTCACCAGCATCACGTTCCGAGGCATCCCGCCGAGCTCCACCCGCAGCCGGTCCCACGCCTCCTCATACGCCCCCACCACCGCCGACGCCCGCAGCACCACGATCGCCGTATCCGCCAGCAAATTCAGCGTCACCGGCCGTTCGGCCGAGCTGGGAAACATCAGCGTCCCGGTTTCCGCGATCCCCGCATACCCGTGCTGCACACTGACCGCGTCCGTCGCCTGCGCCCGCCCCTCCCGCACGTCCAGCAACGGCCTGGCCGACCACGGAATCGTCTGCAACTCCGGATGCGGCGCCATCACCAGCGACCCCGGCAAGTTCGATGCCGCCAGGTAATCCGCCACCGCCCCCGGCACCGCATTGGCATCCGCCACCAGCACCACGGTGCCGAACTCCTTCTCCACATTCCGCACGAACAGGTCGACCTGCTCGCCATGTGGCAACCGCGACCGCGCCGGCACTAAGTGCCGAGGATGCGCCGCCAGCCGCCCCCGCAACATCGCCTGCTGATCCGCCGGCAACGGCCCACGCCGCAACCCGCGCCGGATCGCCCCCAGCACCGCCTCCCGCCCCATCAGACCAGCCCCGCCCGCTGCGCCTTGGCATACCGCGCAAAGAACGTTTGTCCCTCCGGCGCCGGCATATCCCGCCCCTCCGTCCACCCGCGCGCCAACGGCAGCCGCGCAAACCGCCCTTTCTTCCGCCCCAGCAGCCCCAAACCGAACGCCGCCACTCGAGTCGTCAACCGGTACAACCCCGGCCGCCGCGCAAAGAACCCCCAGAACGCCAGCCCGCTCCGCATCGCGCCCGGAGTCAGATGCCGCTCAAACTCCCGTTCGCGCCAATGCCGCATCAGCTTCGGCAGAGGAATCCGCACCGGACAAACACTCTCGCACTTGCCGCAGAACGTGGACGCATTCGGCAGATGCCCAGCCTTCTCCACCCCGATCAAACTCGGCGTCAGCACCGCCCCCATCGGCCCCGGATAGACCCACCCATACGCATGACCCCCGACAGCCCCATACACCGGACAATGGTTCATGCACGCCGCACAACGAATACACCGCAGCATCTCCTGGAAATTCGTCCCGAACATCGCCGACCGCCCATTGTCGATCAGCACCACATGATATTCCTCCGGCCCATCCAGATCCCCCGGCCGCCGCACCCCGGTCGAAAACGTCGTATAAACCGAAAAATCCTGCCCCGTCGCCGACCGCGCCAACACCCGCAGCAAAGACGTCGCGTCCTCCAGCGTAGGCACACACTTCTCAATACTGGCCAGCACGATATGCACGCGAGGCAAAGTCTGCGTCAGATCCCCATTCCCCTCATTCGTAACGATCACACTGCTGCCCGTCTCGGCGATCAAAAAATTCGCCCCGGTAATCCCGACATCCGCCGCCAAAAACTTAGAGCGCAACTTGGCCCGAGCCTCCACCAGCACATCGCGCCGTTCCTTGAACGTCCGGTCGGCCGGCAAATCCGTATGCGCCTTCCGAAATGCCTCCTCCCAATCCTCCATATTCAAATGAAATGCCGGCGCAATGATATGACTCGGCAGTTCATGCCGCAACTGTATTATGTACTCGCCCAGATCGGTCTCGACCGGCGTGATCCCATGTCGTTCCAGATGGTCATTGATCGCGATCTCCTCGCCGATCATCGACTTCCCCTTGGTAACCGTCCGCGCCCCGACCCGCTGACAAATCGCCAGCACCGCCGCCCTGGCCTCATCCGCATCCGAACACCAGTGGACCACCCCGCCGGACTCCAGAACTTTCGCCTCATACGCCTCCAGATAAAAATCCAGATTGGCCAGCGCATGGTTCTTGATGTCCCGCGCGGTATCCCGCAGCGTCTCGAACTCCGGCAACCCCGCCACCGCCGCCGCCCGCCGCGCGATAAAACTCGGCCCACTCCGGGCCAGCGCCCGCTGCAAGCCGGCATTGGCCAACGCCTCGTGAGCGTTTTCCTTGAAAGCGGGGGAGGTCGCGATGTGCATGGCAGTTCCCGTCTGGACGCGCCTCCACAAATAGCCCCCACCGCCGCACAATCCTATACGCAAAACCCGGCAGACCCACGAAGATGCGCATCGTCGAGATCCGAGAACGCAAGTTCGCCATTTCCCGCTACGCCGACCAATCGCTGCCATCCGGCGGCCTGATCCGGGAACGCTTCGCCCCCCGCCTGCTTGCCGCCGCCACCCTCGCCGACGAAGCCGGCACCAATCTCGACCCCTTCGCCGCCCATCGCGCCATGATGCAGAACGAAAAGCCCGGCGGCCATGGCGAGCGCTGCGTCGCCGTCGGCACGCTGGACATGGCGATCTGGGACGCCGCCGCCAAAATCGCCGGCCTGCCGCTGCACCGCTTCCTGGCGGACAAAACCGGCCGCCCACCCGCACCCGCCGCCATCCCGGTCTACGCCGGCGGCGGCTACCTCTACCCAACCGACGACATCGCCCGCCTGTCGGATGAGACCAGACGCTTCATCGACCTCGGCTACACCCGCGCGAAACTGAAAATCGGCGCCCGCCCGCTCGCCACCGACCTCGCCCGCATCGACGCCGCCGCCAAAATCCTCGGCGACCCGTCCCGGCTGGCCGTCGACGCCATGAACACCATGACCCGAGACACCGCCCGCCAGGCCGCCGCCGCCCTGGCCCCGATCGCCCCCTGGTGGTTCGAGGACATCTGCGACCCGCTGGATTTCGACACCCAAGCCGACATCGCCGCCCGCTACCCGCCCCCCATCGCCGCCGGCGAAGCCCTGTTCTCCGCCGCCGAGGCCCGCCTGCTGCACCGCCACGCCGGCCTGCGCCCAACACGGGACATCCTGCTGTTCGACCCCGTCCACTGCTACGGCATCCCGGGCTACCTGCAGATCATCCACGACCTGGAAGCCGGTGGCTGGCCCCGATCCGCCTTCTGGCCCCACGGCGGCCACCTGTTCTGCCTCCACATCGTCGCCGCCCTCGGTCTGGGCGGCGCCGAGGTCAACCCGCTGTGCTTCCACCCCTTCGGCGGCTACGGCAACGCATCGAGCATACACGACGGATCAGCCACCCTGCCCGACGTCCCCGGCATCGGCTTCGAGCTGATGCCCGACCTGATGGCCGCCTTCGCCACGGTGTAACTCACGTGGGCTTGGCGCACGCGGCGCCCTCCGTTATCCCTTCCCCAACGCAGACCCCCCGAGGAAACAGGCCCATGACGCGCACCCACAACATCGCGGTTCTCCCCGGCGACGGCATCGGCAAGGAAACCGTGCCCGAGTCGCTGAAAGTGCTGGACGCCGCCGCGCGCCGCTTCGGCTTCGACCTCAACCTGACCCACTACGACTGGTCCTGCGAGACCTACAAGGACACCGGCATGATGATGCCGCCGGACGGCCTGGACCAGCTTGGCAAATCCGACTCCATCCTGCTCGGCGCCGTCGGCTGGCCCGGCGTGCCCGACCACATCTCCCTGTGGGGCCTGCTGATCCCCATCCGCCGCGGCTTCGACCAGTATGCCAACGTCCGCCCCTGCAAGCTGATGCCCGGCGTCCGCACCCCGCTCGCCGGCCGCACCGAGGCCGACATCGATTTCTTCGTGGTTCGCGAAAACACCGAGGGCGAGTACTCCTCCGTCGGCGGCCGCATGTTCGAGGGCACCGACCGTGAATTCGTCTCCCAGCAGACCGTCTTGTCGCGCGTCGGCACCGACCGCATCCTGAAATATGCCTTCGAGCTGGCGATGACCCGCCCGAAGAAGCACGTCACCTCGGCCACCAAGTCGAACGGCATCGCCATCACCATGCCGTACTGGGACGAACGCTTCGCCGCCATGGCGAAGAACTACCCCGAAATCCGCACCGACCAGTTCCACATCGACATCCTGTGCGCCCACTTCGTGCAGCATCCCGACTGGTTCGACGTCGTCGTCGGCTCCAACCTGTTCGGCGACATCCTGTCCGACCTGGGCCCCGCCGTCGCCGGGTCCATCGGCATCGCCGCCGGCGGCAACATCAACCCCGAACGCAAGTTCCCCTCGATGTTCGAGCCGGTCCACGGTTCCGCCCCCGACATCGCCGGCAAATTCATCTGCAACCCGATCGGCCAGATCTGGTCCGCCGCGCTGATGCTGGAACACCT